>DATCJR010000176.1 GCA_036562685.1 Clostridia bacterium
ATAGACGCTTTTGTGCATTTCTATATAAATCAAGTATTGCTGTAAAGTCTGCATTATACGATCGCCATGACTTTGACCGTATGACGGATTTTTTTCATAAAAAACTGTGGTAGTATATTCTGTAAGTCCTTCATCCAGCCAGCCGTATCTGACTTGGTCGTTTCCCACCAAAGAATACCACCATTGATGAGCAGTTTCATGAATAATGGTTTCTAGATAAGCTTCTTTGTCAACAACACTGTCAGAAATATATATTAGACTAGGATATTCCATTCCTCCATGAATAAATGGCGTTTTAACTATATTAAGATGAGTATAAGGAAAGCTGCCAAACATCGCCGAAAAAGTATTGATAGCGTCAATTGCAGCTTTTAGCGATGTTTGGGCTTGCGGATCGTCATAATAAAAATATGTTACGGTTACATTGCCTGCAGTCGCGCTTATGGTCGAAAACTCTTTATTCAAGACAAAAGCAAAATCGCGCACAGCAAAAGCTTGAAACTTCAAAGTTTTGGTATTGCCTTTTAAAAGAGTTCCTACATTTCTGCCAGTAGATGCAACAAAAAAATCACTGTTAAGCGTAAGCTCTACATTAAAATTGGCAACTTCAGAATAAAATGGATCTCCATTAGAGTAATATGCATAAGTTACAAAATCCCCGTCTTCATAAACGCATGCAATTGGAAACCAGTTGCCAAGGTTTACGCATTTGTCCGTATAACCCAGGCGGTGTGGAGTATTGGCAAGTCTTAGCAAAAATTCAAACTCTATTGTAAAGCTCGCATTGGGATATAATTCCATAGGAAACTTTACGGTCATAACATTTCTGTCTTCACCGCCTATAAAAAAGTCCGCTTGCTTTCCTGAAACATAGACTTTATTAATAATAATATCTCCATAGCTTTCTCCGTTTGGATATGCTTTTTGTAACGAAAGCTCATCTTGGCTTACAGGTTTAATCTTGGCGCCTTTTCTAAAAGCATTGGGATATAGATGAAATTTTAATTCTTTTAATGGAACTTCATAATTATTGACATAATTGACTTTTTGAAATGCACTTATTGTATGGCTGTATTCATCATAGCTTGCGGTAATCGTATAAGTGCTTAGATTTTTAGAAACTTTTTGAAGTTCAGATTTACATCCCCAACTCAAAAAGACTAAAATTAATATCAATAAGATAGCAGATAATTTTTTAAATCTTATTTTTTTCATCCATTAATCCCCTTGAGAACATAATAAAACCCTAAAAAAGAGTTGTTTATATTTTATGAATACTCTCTTTAAAATTAGTACCTATAAAAAATCAAAAAAAGACAAAAAACCGCTTTAGTTTTTACTAATAGCGGTTTTTTGTCAGGTGATTGATATGCTCCTAAAAGCAATTAGATATAGCTCTTATAAAAATAACGCCACTAAAGAATTAATATGATTTTGATAAGAAGTTAAATTCGTAGTTGCAGGATCATTTTGATAAGCAGCAACAAAACTATTATGTTCTTGTGTGATGCTGTCAATAATATCCTGGACTTGAATCAAAGTTGGAGTAGTAGTCTCGCTCAATTGCGTGGTAGCTAAAGTTGTAAGCATATTATTGGCTTGAGATTTTATATTAGAAAGGATATTTTTGTTTGATTCGTCCAAATCTTTATAATCGTCTAAGTTAATTTCAGCTGTTATTGCAAGCTTTTGAATAAGCGCGCTGTTATTGTGATTGTCAAAAACTATATAGCTAATTTCTTTGTCAACAGCACTTTCATTGGCAACAAGTGCAAATGATACATTTCCTACATTGTTAACAGCTTCAATTATTATATTACCAAATTTTGCATTAAGGTCGTCTTCGTTTTCTGCACCAAATAGCGTAACAAGCAAATCAACAATTTTTTGATTTACTGCATTTTTGCTACTATTACCTACAAATAAATTGCTTTGGTTATAAGTCGTATCGACTTCCATTTTTCCTTCTATTGCAACATATCTATTCACACTTGTTATATAGACATAATCACCCAAACTGCTGGTAATCAAACTTGCAAAATTTCCAAGCTGTTTTTCTATCGGGCTAATCAAATTATCTTTGCTTATAGCAAAAGTCATTGTTATAGTGCAATAGTCGTTGTTTTCTGGATCCACTTCTAACTTTATTTGAGTAATGTTAAATTCAATTTGAACTTCATCTTTTAAAGAATCAAGCTCTTTATCAATTAATGCTGCAAGCTGTCCGCCTGTGAGCATAAGTGGTGTTTTAAAAACCAATGTTTGTTTGTCAAAAAATGATGTTTGCGGATTATAACCTACTATGCTATTTTCAAGCTGGTTTTGCGCTGAATTAAGATTATCTTGATTAGGCTTGTTTTCGTCTTCTATCTCGGGTTTTCCTTTTAATAGTTCATTAGCACCTAAAAGAAAATTAAATAAATCGCCCCAATTGTTAATTCCAAGTTGTAATATTTCGCCCTCATCGCCCAGATATTTTTTTAAAGCATAATTGCCGCCAAAATATCCAGCTGCAACAGTACCTATTAATAAAACAATAGCGACTAAAAACGCTATTAGACAACAGCTAGATGATTTTTTTGCCATAGGAAAACCTCCAAACTCTTTTAGTTATTTTTCATTATATCATAAGATTATTAGAGTATAATATAAATTGTATTAAAAACAAATTAAAAGTTTTTTAACTTGGTTAATATTACTAGGTTTATATTTTTCCTTTGATGTAAATACTAGCATTGCTAGGACAAATGTTCTAGCAAAAAACAAAAAGGAGATGAAAAACAATGCCTGACAGACAAAAGAACTGTGCTAGAAACGAAAACAAAAACGAACAGAACAAAAACCAGAACAAGAATCAAAACAAAAACGAACAGAACAAAAAAAAACAAAACTGATATGGAAGACAACTAACCAATAATCATTTAAACTTAAAAAACAAAAGCACGCTTTTAGTTTAAAAGCGTGCTTTTGTTTTGGTGCACCCAAAGGGACTCGAACCCCTAGCCTTTTGGTCCGTAGCCAAACGCTCTATCCAATTGCGCTATGGGTGCTCAAACAGCGTTATTATAGTATAGTAAAACATGCTGTTTTTGTCAAGAATTTTGAATAATCATAGGCTTCCATTTAGCCCCATTTTAAAATTTTTTATATATAAATTAAGATAAATAAAAAAATGTACTTTTAAAAAATAATGCCTCAATATTGAGGCATTATTTTTTATACATTTTCAAGTCGTTTTAATGTTGTTTTTAACCTTTCTATTGATTCATCTTTTCCCATCAGATCAGCCATTTCGGTTGCGCCGCCAGGTGTAATTTCTGCGCCTGTAAGCGCAATACGCATTATCCAAAATAATGCACCGTTCTTAATATTCAGTTCATTAGCAAATTCTTTCAAGTTTTCAAACAGCGTAGCATTGTCAAAAGATTGAATGCTTTCGAGTCTAGTCAATAGTTTAGGCAAAATGTCTTTTGCAGCATTTACATCTGTTTTTAGTTTTTTGTTTTCAAATAATGCAAAATCAAAATTGCCAAATTCATTTAAAAACTTAGCTTTTTCTGTTATATCAGATAAAATCTCAACACGGGATTGCAAAAGTGAAGTAAGCTTATTGTAATCATATTTACCCTTAAAGCCTAGGCTGTCATAATATGGCTTGGCTTTTTGGGTAAATGCATCGGTAGACAGTTCTTTTATATAAAGCGAATTAAGCCAACGCATTTTTTGCTCATCAAATATAGAAGGCGACTTGGATAAGCCATCCAAAGAAAATAATTGCTTAAGTTCATCTAACGATAACTTTTCTCTATTATCCTTAGGGCTCCAGCCCAAAAGTGCGATGTAGTTGATAATCGCTTCACTCAAATACCCCTTAGCCAAAAAGTCCTCAAAGCTTGCATCTCCTGTACGCTTGGACAATTTGTGAGATGCGTCTTTCATAATAGGTTGAAGATGAATATATTGAGGGCGCTCCCAGCCAAAAGCATCATATATTAGATTATATTTATTGGTTGAAGTAAGGTATTCGGCACCTCTTATAACATAATTGATTTTCATCAAGTGGTCGTCAATAACATTGGCAAAATTATATGTGGGCATACCATCGGATTTTAACAGAATATTGTCTTCTAGATCCTTGTAGTCAACGCTGATTTCTCCAAAGACCAAATCCTTATATGAAGAAACTCCGTGTTCAGGAATGTTTTGTCTTATGACGTAAGGCTCGCCGTTTTTGATACGGGCTTTTGCTTCATCTAGGCTCACATGGTGCAAACAGTATTTGTCATATTTGGTTGCACCGCTTGCTCTTAATTGCTCCAATCTTTCTTTTGTGCAAAAGCAATAATAAGCAGCACCTGTTTCTACAAGCTTGTGTCCATATTCATTATATATATCTTTTCTTTGAGTCTGAATATACGGGCCATAATCTCCGCCAATATCCGGACCTTCATCATAATCTAATCCTGCTTCATGCAAGGTGTTATAAATAACGTCTATTGCGCCCTTGACTGTACGTTCAATATCTGTATCCTCAATGCGCAAAATAAACTCGCCGTTATTGGCTCTTGCAAACAAATATGCATATAATGCAGTTCTAAGATTTCCTATATGCATATAGCCTGTGGGGCTAGGTGCAAATCTAGTTCTTACCATAAATTAGTCTCCTTCTTTATATCTGCTACAACCTTTTGAGGTAATTTGTCTATATGTTCATTTAACGCTTTTGAGATAAGCCCTTCTTTTTTAAAGCTGTAAGCGTTGTTTCCAGCTACAATGATATGGTCTATCAATATTATATCCAAATATGCCAGCGCAAGCGTCAAATTAACAGTAAATTCCAAATCATTTTTTGAAGGCTCTGCAATTCCTGACGGATGATTATGAGCAATCAAAACTTTGTCAGCCGAAAATCTGAATGCTTCTTCGGATACTGTTCTAGGATTGACGTATGCTTCGTTTAGTCCGCCTTGCGAAATAATGCGTTTTCGCACTATTTTCCCCGAAGTGTCTAGGCAAATTAGCAGCACTTCTTCTTTTTGTTTATTGCTAAGGTTAGCAATCGCTATATTCTTGGCCTGAGAAAAATTATCAATTCTATCCGCTGCAAGTTCATATTGATAATTTACTCTCTTAATAATTTCAGGCAGCAATGAGATATTAAGTGCTGCGTTTTCAGTCATGCCTTTTACGCTTGCTAGTTCTTTCCAATCAGCATATATAATGTTTTTCAAAGAACCAAAAGTTTGCAGCAATGTATGCGCAATTTCGTTGGTATCTTTCCAAGGCACAAATGGGAACAAATAGATTTCCAACAACTTATGATCATAAAAGCTGTCGGCTCCATGATTCTTTAGTTCCTCTCTCAATCTTTGGCGGTGTCCATAGTGAGGATGATCTCTATCCTTTTTCAAAAATCCTTGCTCCTCGTTGACATCGTGTAGTATAATGCTTTTAACAGTTAATGTAAAATTGGATATAAAATTAATTAAAAGCATTAATTTAATTAATATTAATATTATTAGATTATATTGTCAAGATAACAGCAAAATTTTATAAAGGAAAGAACATGGAAGACATCGTAAAAAGTTTAGTTGATTTTGTAAAGATTCAAAGTGTAGAAGGCACACCCGAACCCAATGCGCCTTTTGGTCAAAAGGTAAGAGAAGGACTTGATTATATCCTCAACTTGGCAAAATCTTTTGGCTTAACCGTAAGAGATATTGACGGTTATGCAGGAGAAATCGAGTATGGAGACGCAAAAGATGTTGTAGGCGTATTGACTCATGCCGATGTTGTTCCTCTTGGCGATGGTTGGACATACGAACAAGGCGAAATCGTCAACGGAAGAATATATGGCAGAGGAACTGTTGATGACAAAGGTCCTACAATCGCCATTTTGTATGCGCTAAAGCAAATAAAAGAAGAAGGAATTAAACTCAACAAGACATTAAGACTTATTGTCGGCTGCAATGAAGAAAGCGGCTGTAAATGCATGGAACATTATATCGAGTTAGGCAGAATGCCTGAAATCGGTTTTTCTCCCGATTCTGATTTCCCTCTTATTTCGTGTGAAAAGACAATTTTGCAGCTAAAAGCTTTTATTCCTCTAGATGAATTTTGGGAGCAAAACGTGCTAGAATTAAAAGCTGGATTAAGACCTAATATGGTGCCTGCAAAAGCCCAAATCAAGCTAAAAAAATCGGCACTGCCTAAATATTATTCTGAGCTTATCCAAAAACATCAAGCTGATGCAACTGAAGATAAAGATATTATTACTCTTAACTTCTCTGGAGTTTCTGCACATGGCAGCACGCCAGAAGCAGGCGATAGCGCATTGTGGAAAGTGTTTGAATTCTTGTCAGATATAGACGCTTGGGGAGTTACAAGGTCTATCAAGCATTATCTTCTAAATGCAGAAGCCTGCAAAAATATGGGTGTATACATTGATGACGGCGACAGAAGCGGTAAGCAAACTCTAAATGTAGGCACAGCTAATTACAACAAAGACTACAACACATTAGAGCTTACTTTGGACTTTAGATGCCCTATCCCTCAAGATATTAACACGATAATTAATCGTCTTAAAGATCTGTTTAGTGGCGCAAAAGTTGAAATATATCATCACATGCCCTATCTTTATGCAGATTCGGAAGGCAATCTTGTAAAGACTTTGTTAGCTTCTTATGAAAAATTCACAGGAGTTACTAATGCAAAAGGCATTATAACAGGCGGCGGAACTTATGCAAGATATCTAAAAAACGGCGTTGCTTTTGGTCCCACATTCCCTGGCGAAGATCCTAGAATTCATAATGCTGACGAAAATATATCCATAGAAAGTCTAAAAAAACTGGTGGATATATATAAAGATGCAATGATTAATTTAGCAAAATAAATTTAAGGCGGTTTTTTAAAAAAACCGCCTTTTCTTTAGCATATCAGCTGAAAATCCTTATAGCCACATTGGCACAGTTGCAAAAATCCACTTCACCTTTTTTGTCTTTGCATCCATTGGGCACACCTGGCGACACATCCAAAATTCTAGTGCATCCAAGACGATCAAGTTCAAAATAAATAGGATCTCCGCATTTAAAACCGCAAGGTGCGGAATATTGAATCAATTTGTACTTGCCTAGGCTTAAACCGTTGATAACACATACTCCGCCACATTCAGCTTCAGCTTTTGCAACCAGTTGATCTTTATCGTTCAAAATCAAGAATTTCGCTTTTGTGTTCATATTACATATTATTATGAACAGCAATAATAAGTTACGAAAAAGACAAATAAAAAAACGAGCCTTTTTTACTAAGGCTCGTTTGTATTTTTAACCTTGAATATCGGTTTTGGGAGTGCTTTCTTCGGGAATAATGTTTCGGTACATCTTCATACCAGTTCCCGCAGGAATTAGCTTTCCTATAATTACGTTTTCTTTCAAGCCAATAAGCGGATCGATCTTTCTCTTAATTGCGGCATCTGTAAGCACTCTTGCAGTTTCCTGGAAGGAAGCGGCTGACAAGAAGGATTCGGTAGCCAATGCGGCTTTGGTTACGCCCAACAATACACGTTTTGCGCTTGCGGGTTCGCCGCCTTCTGCCAATGCCTTTTTGTTGGCTTCTTCAAATGTGAACATATCTACTAATTCGCCAGGCATTAGATCGGTGCTTCCAGCAGTTTCTACTCTTACTCTTCTTAACATCTGTCTAATGATTATTTCTACGTGTTTATCGTTAATTTCAACGCCTTGTAGTCTATAAACAGATTGTACTTCATTTAAGAGATATTCCTGAACACCCTTTAGACCTTTTGTTCGCAACAAATCATGAGGGTTAATAGAACCTTCAGTCAACACATCACCAGGCAAAATAGATTCGCCTTTTTCAGCATGTTCTATCAAAGACTGCTTAATCTTAGCGTCATAAGGTATTGTATATATCTTTTCTTCGCCTTCAGGTGATTTTACTAATACTTCGGTCTTGTTTTCTTTCTTAATAATCTTTACCTTACCGCCGAGTTCGGATACGATAGCCATACCTTTGGGCTTACGTGCTTCAAACAACTCTTCTACACGAGGCAAACCTTGTGTAATATCGTCTGCACTTGCGACACCACCGGTGTGGAATGTTCTCATGGTAAGCTGTGTACCAGGTTCACCTATACTTTGTGCAGCTATGATACCAACTGCTTCACCGATTTTAACTTTTTCGCTGCCTGCCATATCTTTGCCGTAGCATTTTGCGCAAACACCATGTTTTGAACGGCAAGTCAGTACTGTTCTTACATTGACTTCTTTTATACCAGCAGCAACGATTTTATCAGCTGCATCTTCGCTTATAATTTCGTCAGCGCCCACAATGACTTCTTTGGTATTGGGATCAAGAATAGGCTCAACCGTAAATCTACCCATTATTCTGTCTTTTAGTGTTTCAATGCCAGGGATTTCTCTTAGTACCATTCCCTTAGGCTTTTCACCCAAAGTAGCAAAGCAGTCATCTTCACGCACGATTACGTCTTGTGAAACATCGACAAGCCTACGAGTCAGATAACCTGAGTCCGCCGTCTTAAGCGCTGTATCTGCCAAACCTTTACGTCCACCGTGTGAGGAAATAAAGTATTCCAAAACGCTAAGTCCTTCACGGAAGCTGCTTCTAACAGGCGTTTCAATAATCTTACCGTTAGGGTTGGTCATTAGTCCACGCATACCGCAAAGCTGTCTTATCTGGTTTTTGTTACCACGGGCACCGGAGTTAGCCATCATAAATATAGGGTTAAATTCGCTTAAGCCCTTCATAAGCTCTTCGGTTACTTTGTTAGTGGTATCGTTCCAAATATCTATAACCTGTTTGGATTTTTCCTCTGAGGTTATCATACCACGATCATATTCTTTTTCTTTCTTAATAACTGCGGCTTCAGCTTGGGCAATATACTCTTGTTTTTTGGGAGGAATGTGCATATCAAATACACTCGCAGTTATAGCGCCTATTGTGGAGTACTTAAATCCAAGATCCTTTATCCTATCCAAAACCTTGGCAGTCTCTGTTGCGCCTTTACGCTTGAATGTACGATAAACGATATCCTGTAGATTTTTCTTAGTTACAAGGAAGTCAATTTCGTACTTGAACAAATTATCTATGCTGTCTCTCTTAACAAATCCCAAATCCTGAGGAATAGCATTGTTAAATATAATGCGTCCTACGGTTGTAGGGATTATTCTAGAAACCTTTTTACCGTCTATTTCCTTGGTTATTCTTACATGTATTTTTGCCTGAAGATCTATTTGTTTGGTTTCATAAGCCATTATAGCTTCTTCAGTATCCATAAAATAGCGGCCTTCGCCCTTTGCACCAGGCTTTTCTATGGTTAGATAATAGCAGCCTATAACCATATCCTGAGTAGGAGCAACTACAGGCTTACCGTCTGACAGCTTCAATATGTTGTTGGTTGAAAGCATTAAGAATCTTGCTTCAGCCTGAGCTTCTAATGACAAGGGAACGTGAACAGCCATCTGGTCGCCGTCAAAGTCCGCGTTAAACGCTGAACATACCAGCGGATGTAGTTTAATAGCACGACCTTCTACAAGTACAGGTTCAAAAGCCTGAATACCTAATCTATGCAAAGTAGGCGCACGGTTCAGCAATACAGGATGGTCTTTTATAACCTCTTCCAATACGTCCCAAACCTCGCTTCTTGCGCGCTCTACCATACGCTTAGCTGTTTTTATGTTATAGTTGGCGTGTTTGTCAACCAGTCTTTTCATTACAAACGGCTTGAACAATTCTAGCGCCATTTCTTTAGGCAAACCGCATTGATAAAGCTTAAGTTCAGGTCCTACCACGATAACCGAACGACCGCTGTAGTCAACACGCTTACCAAGCAAATTCTGTCTAAAACGACCTTGTTTGCCTCGCAACATATTGCTCAAAGACTTCAAATCTCTGTTTCCAGGACCGCTTACAGCTTTTCCGCGTCTGCCGTTATCTATAAGCGCATCTACTGCTTCTTGCAGCATTCTTTTTTCGTTGCGGATAATGATTTCAGGCGCGCCTAGTTCTTTTAATTTCTTTAGACGGTTGTTACGGTTAATAACTCGTCTATACAAATCGTTAAGGTCGCTTGTAGCAAATCTTCCTCCGTCTAGCTGAACCATAGGTCTAATTTCGGGCGGTATTACGGGTAATACATCCAATATCATCCACGTAGGATTGCTTCCGCTCTTTATAAATGCATTGATTATTTCTAGTCTTCTGATTGCTCTTATTTTCTTTTGACCAGGTGAGTTTTGTATAATATCTTTTACTTCTGCTAGTTCTTTTTGCAAATCAACCTTTGCCAAAAGCTCTTTTATTGCCTCTGCACCCATGCCGACTCTAAATGACTTAGGTCCGAACAATTCATAAGCATCGTTCTTTTCTTTTTCAGACAATATCTGCTTATATACAAGGTTAGTATCGCCTGGATCAATAACGACATAGCTTACAAAATATAATACTTGCTCCAATGCTTTGGGTGACATATCTAAAAGCAAGCCCATTCTTGAGGGAACGCCTCTAAAATACCAAATGTGAGATACAGGCGCAGCAAGTTCGATATGTCCCATTCTTTCACGTCTTACTTTTGATCTAGTGACTTCTACACCGCACTTGTCGCAAATAACGCCTTTATATTTTATACGTTTATATTTTCCGCAATGACATTCCCAATCCTTGGTAGGTCCGAAAATCTTCTCGCAAAACAAACCGTCTCTTTCAGGTTTTTGGGTACGGTAGTTTATTGTTTCGGGTTTTGTTACTTCGCCATAAGACCAACTTCTGATTTTCTCAGGGCTGGCTATGCTTATTTCCATTGAATCAAAGTTATTTAATTCAAACATTATCTTTCACCTTCTTTGTCGTCATCGTCTAAAATTTCGTCGATTTCTTCATCTTCATCTACCATATTGTCAATGTCGTCGTAGATATCGTGATCATCGTCTTCTTCGGGCATATCAGCTTCGTTATTTAAGAAGTCAAAATCATCGTCTTCTTCAAGCAATACGCTGGAATCCTGCTCCTCCATAGCCTGTTCTTCCTCTTCAGCCAAAGCATCCAAAGACAAGCCAAGATCGTCTTCATCAAGGTTAAGACTCATATCCTCATAATTTCTCATATGGTCAATATCTGTATCAACCATATCTCTATCGTCTTCCATGATTTCTTTTATGCCTATTTCTTCCTTGTCTTCGCTTAATACCTTGACATCAAGCGCTAAGGATTGAAGTTCTTTTATCAATACCTTAAATGATTCAGGTACGCCAGGTTCAGGAATAGGATTACCTTTAACAATGGATTCGTATGCTTTTACACGGCCTACTACGTCGTCAGACTTGATAGTCATAATTTCTTGCAAAATATTAGCAGCACCATAAGCATACAATGCCCAAACTTCCATTTCACCAAATCTCTGACCACCAAACTGTGCTTTTCCGCCCAAAGGTTGTTGTGTTACAAGTGAATAAGGTCCTGTGCTACGTGCGTGAATCTTATCATCAACCAAGTGAACGAGTTTGAGCATATACATATATCCAACGGTTACTCTGTTTTCAAAAGGTTCACCTGTACGACCATCAAACAACTCTATTTTTCCGTCAACCTTGCCGTCCGGAGCAACTATATTGTTTTCATTAAGCATTTGCTTAATATCTTGCTCTGTAGCACCGTCAAATACTGGCGTAGCTACGTGCCAACCTAGATATTTTGCAACAAGTCCCAAATGCACTTCCAATACCTGTCCAATATTCATACGGCTAGGAACGCCTAGCGGGTTAAGAACTATTTGAATAGGTGTTCCATCAGCCATAAAAGGCATATCTTCTTTTGGTAGTATTCTTGAAATAACACCCTTGTTTCCGTGACGACCAGCCATCTTATCGCCGACTGAAATCTTTCTCTTTTGAGCTATATATACTCTAACTAGTTTGTGAACACCGGGATTAAGTTCGTCTTTATTGGCACGAGTAAATATCTTAACATCAACTACGATACCGCCTTCACCGTGAGGCACACGCAATGAGGTATCTCTAACATCTCTTGCTTTTTCACCAAATATTGCACGAAGCAATCTTTCTTCAGGAGTAGGATCGGTTTCACCTTTTGGTGTAACTTTTCCGACCAAAATATCTCCTGCTCTTACTTCTGCACCTATACGAATGATACCGTCTTCATCCAAATCCTTAAGAGCATCTTCACCTACGTTAGGAATATCTCTTGTGATTTCTTCTGGACCAAGTTTTGTATCACGTGCTTCTAGTTCGTATTCTTCAATGTGAATAGAAGTAAATACGTCATCCTGAACAAGTTCTTGGCTTATCAAAATAGCGTCTTCGTAGTTATATCCGCCCCAAGACATAAATGCAACTCTGATATTCTTACCAAGCGCCAATTCACCGTTATCAGTTGAAGGTCCGTCTGCTAGTACAGTTCCTTTAGAAACCTTATCTCCACGATGAACTATAGGTCTTTGGTTAATACATGTACCTTGGTTTGATCTTTGGAATTTTAACAAAGTATATTTATCTTTTTCGCCTGTAGGAGTTTTTACGATAATTTGATCAGCTGAAACATAATCAACTACACCTTCACGCTTTGCTATAACCATTACGCCGCTATCATAAGCTACCTTATATTCCATACCAGTACCAATGATAGGCGCTTCTGTTTTCAAAAGAGGAACTGCCTGACGTTGCATGTTTGAACCCATCAACGCACGGTTTGTATCGTCGTTTTCCAAGAACGGAATAAGTGAAGTGGCAACTGAAACCAACTGACGAGGCGAAACGTCCATGTATTGTACTTTGTTGCGGTCAATTTCGGCTATTTCGTCCATATATCTGGACATAACACGTTCATGCACAAACCATTGATTTTCATCAAGAGGCTCGTTAGCCTGTGCAACAATGTAGTTATCTTCGTCATCAGCAGCAAGGTAATAAACCTCGTCTGTAACTTTCTTGTTAACCTGATCAACTCTTCTGTACGGTGTCTCAATAAAGCCGTATTCATTGATTCTTGCATAAGTTGAAAGCGAGCTTATAAGACCGATGTTCTGACCTTCTGGAGTTTCAATAGGACACAAACGTCCATAATGCGAATAGTGAACGTCACGAACATCAAAGCTTGCTCTTTCTCTGTTTAGACCGCCAGGTCCCAATGCTGATAATTTTCTCTTATGAGTAAGTTCAGCTATAGGGTTGGACTGATCCATAAATTGTGACAACTGTGAAGAGCCAAAGAATTCTTTTATAGCACTGCTTACAGGTCTGATATTGATTAAGGACTGAGGAGTTAATTCCTTGTTGTCCTGAATTTGCATTCTTTCACGAATAACTCTTTCTAGTCTTGCAATACCTATACGGAATTGATTCTGGAGCAATTCACCTACAGATCTTACACGACGGTTGCCCAAGTGGTCGATATTGTCCACAGTACCTATATCATGATGCAAGCCAAGAGTATAGTTAATTGAAGAAATAATATCGTCCAACAATATATGCTTAGGACTCAATCTATCAGCATTAGCCTTAATAACTTCAAGCTTTTCTTCTTTGGTCTTTAGACCTTTGGTCAATGTAACCAAAGTAGGATAATGAACCTTTTCTAATACGCCAAGTTCTTTTGGATCGCAATCAATATATGCATCCAAATCAATGAAGTTATTGCCAATAACAGTGAATACCTTATTGTCTTCGACTATTACGCTTACTTCATTGATACCAGCGTTTTGAATTTGTTCTGCGGTTTCAGGAGTGATTTCTTCGCCCTGAACTGCCAAAATCTTGCCGTCCGGCGTCTTTATATCTGTTGCAGCAATGCGGCCTTGTATTCTTTTGGCTATTGCTAACTTTTTGTTAAATTTATATCTTCCTACACGAGATAGATCATAACGCTTGCCATCATATAGCAAGTTGAACAAATAAGTTCTTACGTTTTCTGCTACGACATTGTCGCCCTGACGCAGCTTTTTGTTTAGTTCTAGCAAGGCTTCGTCTGATGTGCTTATTGTGCTATCCTTTTTAGATGAATCCTTATCGCAAGTGTTTTTAATGATAGGCTCATTGTGGAATACATCTATAATCTGTTCGGACGCGCCTATTCCGTTAAAGAAATATCTATGTCCGCTCTTAATAAACAACTTTTCAAGAGTTTCAACATCGTTTACTCCTCTAAAGAGATCTTTAGCGCCTATTTTTTCATATAAATCTTGAAGTTGTGTTTCGGTAACACATAATGATTTTAATAATACAGATACAGGCACTTTTCTTGTACGGTCAACATGCACCCACAACACACCGTTAGAATCCTCTTCAAATTCAAGCCATGCACCTCTGGTAGGAATAATGGTGGTGTTATAGATGTCTTCGCCTGTCTTGTCCTTTTGACGGTCGCAATAAACGCCCGGACTTCTTACCAATTGGCTGACAACTACTCTTTCGGCACCGTTAATAATAAACGAACCGGAAGGAGTCATTATAGGAAAATCTCCCATAAAAACTTCCTGATCGATTATCTCTTCGGTCTCTTTGTTAATAAGCCTTACCTTAACTTTGAGAGGACATGCATAAGTCGCATCGCGGTCTTTGCATTCTTTTTCATTGTACTTAGGTTCGCCATCCAAAGCATAATCCAAAAAGTGTAATTCAATCTTTCCGGAAAAATCTGTTATGGGAGAATAGTCATCCAAAACTTCTCTTATTCCGTGATCCAAAAAATGCTGAAATGACGTTTTCTGAACTTCAATCAAATATGGTATATCGAGAACTTCTTTAATCTTAGAAAAACTGTATCGTTCCCTGTTGCCAAATTTGACTTTCTTTACGGGGATTTTCACTTGTTCAGACATTAACTATCTCCTTTATATGTAGATAAAAATTTTTTGAAAAAACTATTGATATTTTGGGATATTTATAATATAATGTGGATAATCTAATTAACTGCGGAAATTGTATTTTTTCCATCTTTTGTGTTTAACACCTGTCTTCATACAATTATCTTTCGACCCAAAATTTGCCGCAAGGCGTAAAATCGGATAATAATACATTATACTAATGTATCACTCGATAGCAAGAGTTGTCAAGTATTTGACAACCTCTTTTTTCCTTTATGAAAAATTTTTGAAAATTTTTTGTCTTTTTCTGGTATAATTTTCCATAAAACTATTTTTTCCTTTTTTATTCCATTTATTGCTTTCAAGACAAAAATAAATTGAATAAATAAATTTTGAATGATATAATTAAAGCCATAGTTTTTCTAAGAAAAAATTTTAGCGGATACTAAAGAAATGAAAAAAGAATTTAAGGAGGCGTTTTTTTCCTCCTCTTTTGAAAATAAATATGACTCTTATATCAATGATACTGTTTCTCATTGCAAAACATGGGCAATAGAAAAATGGGGAATTTCTTCTAAAGTTCCGCCCCAAGCGCTTAGAGTTTTATCTGCGCCTTATCCTAGAAAATTTGATGATGCGGATTTGAAAATCAAATTTACAAAAAACAAAAAGCTGATGACATCTAATCATCAGGCTACTGTGTTTTTGCTGGCTGATTTTGAAGTTTTTATATATAGACTTACATATTCGATTGTATTGCCTGTTAAGAATGAATTATCCGCTGTGTTTTCATATAAAGATATAATTTCTCTAATCGTTTCCGAAGGAGTAGGAAGATACAAAAATATTAAAGATCATAATAATGAGATTTATTGTCCCGAAAAGATATGCCGCTTAAGTATTGCCAATGGATATAATTTAGATTTTTTTATGGACAACAACAAGCAATCCTTCGATACCGTTATGCAAATCCGAAAAGAACTCTTTACAAAAAAAGCATATCAGAAAATTTAAATTTAACACTTAATCACTTTAATGTGATATTAGTTTGACTATTGATAGCAATGAATATATAATAGTTTAAATAATAATTATAAATAAATCTTTATTTTTAAAACATTTTTCAAGGAGTTGTTTATGTCCAAAATTTATTATCAATCAGATTGCGATATAAATGTTTTGAAAAACAAAACTGTCGCAGTTATCGGATACGGTTCACAAGGACATGCTCATGCCCTTAACTTGCACGAGAGCGGCATTAAGGTAATAGTAGGCTTATATGAAGGTTCCAAGTCTTGGAAAAAGGCTAAAGAAGCAGGCCTTACAGTTATGACAACCGAAAAAGCTACTGCAGCCGCTGATGTCATTATGATTCTTGTCAATGACGAACTCCAAGCAAAGCTCTATAAAACAAGCATTCTGCCTAACCTTACTTCTGGAAAAGCTTTGGCTTTTGCACACGGATTTAATATACATTATAAGCAGATTATTCCCCCTGAAGATATAGACGTATTTATGATAGCACCCAAAGGTCCTGGACATACTGTAAGAAGCGAATTTGTCGAAGGCAAAGGCGTGCCCTGTCTTGTAGCTATTCATCAAAACGCAACAGGAAAAGCCCTTGATATCGCATTGGCTTATGCGGCAGGAATTGGCGGAGCTCGCGCAGGCGTTTTGGAAACAACTTTCAAAGCTGAAACTGAAACTGACTTGTTTGGTGAGCAGGCTGTTTTGTGCGGCGGTGTTACAGCGCTGATGAAAGCAGGTTTTGAGACCTTGGTTGAAGCAGGATATGCTCCTGAAAACGCATATTTTGAATGCATTCATGAAATGAAGCTCATTGTTGACCTTATCTATAAGGGCGGTTTTTCTATGATGCGCAATTCAATTTCTGATACAGCTGAATTTGGCGATTATGAGACCGGCAAGAGAATAATTACAGATGAAACCAAAAAGGAAATGAAAAAGATATTGCGTGAGATCCAAGACGGAACATTTGCATCCAAGTGGATAGCCGAAAACAACAACGGAAGAGCGCATTTCAATGCCTGCAGACGAATAGAAAGCGAACATCCGCTTGAAGAAGTCGGCAGAGAATTGAGAAAGATGTATAGTTGGAACGATAAAAAATAAATATACATAAATAAAAAAATAATTGCTTATGCTGTCTTTATTAAGATGCATAAGCAGTTTTTTTATTTTAAGCCATAAAAAAAGACATAACCCGTGGCTATATCTTTTGAAAAGCTATAATTATTTAAATACACTTATTCATTAGTGTCATTTTTTTCATCTTTTGGTTGATTATCTTCAATCAAAACATCTTTATCATCTTTAGCTTGATTATCTTGTGTAAAAGTCTGTTTTTCGTCTTCGCTCTGAGTATCTTCTGACAAAGCTTGTTTAACGTTTTTATCATTTTTCTTGCCAAAATTAATGGTTTCGCCTACTTCACTAAGCCCCTCAAATGTATCTGCAATAGGCGCCCAAACTTTGTTTTTTCTTAAATGTTTTGCAATCTTTCGTCCAAAAACAATGCCCAAACCAAGCAGCAAAAACAAGACGACAAAAATTATTACCCAAACCCACCATTCTACATTTCCTCCGCCCATATAAGCAGAACCGATCGTTCCGGGAATACGTGTCAAAATAATAAGAAAACAATAGTGCCTAAATTTCATTTTTGTGAGTCCAGCAGCATAGCACACAGCATCGCTAGGAATAAACGGAATAAGCATAAACAAAATAAACAGCAATGAATTTTTGTTTTCAAGCTTTTTTTCAATCTTTTCTATCGATTCTTTATCCGCCATTTGATAAACCAACGGTCTTCCAAATGCACGTGAAATACCAAATACCGCAAGGCTGCCCAAAACTACGCCAACCAATGTCAATCCAACTGACGGCCATATACCATACAAATACCCGCCTGCAATACCTACTACATTATTGGGTATAAAAGCTAGTATAACGGAAACAAAAACTATGACAATATAAACATATTTTGACCAACTGCCAAATTGCTCTATATAAGCTTGTATTTTTTCTCTGCCGCCTGTTCCCCCAAACAAGCTTTTAAATCCAACCGCTTTTACAAACACTACTGTTGCTGCAATCGTTAATCCCAATATTAATATCAAAACTATAAGGCTAATAATCTGATAAGTACCAAATTTTTTCTTAGTTTTATTCTGTTGATTTTTTTCGGTCATATCGTTTATTATATCAAATTGCTGTTTTTAATCAAATAAAAAATCTATCATTTGAGTGATACAATCTTATATAAATTATAAATATGAAAAAAATATATAAAAGTTCTTGATAGGTTTACAAAAATTTAGAGCCATAATAATGGTGTTTATTTTATAAAAATTTTTGATTGTGTTTTTGTTAAACTGATTGTATAATATATTTTACGCTGATGTAGCTCAGCCGGTAGAGCAGCTGATTCGTAATCAGCAGGTCAGGGGTTCGAATCCCCTCATCAGCTCCAAAAAAAGCCGTTTTCACTAGTTTTGTTAGTATTAACAGCTTTTTTCATAGGGTTATTGTCAAAGTTTGATAGCAATATTTAAGTTCTAAAACATTAAAAATTTATACTTCCTTTAACTTTTGTATGTATTCTAATATTGGAGAATTACCACGCTTTAATATATGCGTATAAGTATTAAGCGTCATATCAAGGCTTGCGTGTCCGACTGTTTTTGAATATATTTCTCTCTCATACCGACATAATAACAAACGCTTATAAACGTATGCCTAAAGGTATGAAGATTATATCCTTTATAGCCTAGCTTTGCGTATAATCTTTTAAAATAACATCTAACCATAGAGTATGTATATCTTATACCTGAACGCTGATATTTTTCTAATTCTTGAATATAGGGTATTAAATCACTA
>DATCJR010000177.1 GCA_036562685.1 Clostridia bacterium
AGGCATAAGATTAAATAATGCATTGACTATATTGGCATAGACAAAGGCTTGGGTAAAAAAATATGACGCAGGGATAAGCCACCAAACAGCCGTAAAAATAATAGCAACCACAAGGTTGGTAACAGGTCCGAAAGCCGCAATTTTTATTTCATCAGAAGGCTTGATGCCGTCCATAGTACCGCTAATAACCGCACCGTAAGGCATAAGTTTGATATCATCCAAAACATAGCCGTATTTTTCTGCTATAGTAGAATGTCCTATTTCATGAATAACTACGGTTACAAAATACGATAAAAAATCATAGCCATGTCCAAGTACCGTCATCAAAAGACCAAGCAAAATAAAAAGCGGATGTATATGAAGCTTTAATCCCATTGTACCTCTGCATTTATGTCTTTAATTGCGGCTTTATCAACTGTCAAAAAGAATTTTAGCTGACGATTATTGTTAACAATTCCTATGGGGAAATTTTTATTTACTGTTTGCCCTATTTTGACTCCTACAAACTCTAAGCCTTCATATCTTGATATAGTGTTGTTGCGGTGTTTGATTTCTACAGTTATAATACCGTCATTTTTTATCACATTGCTGATTTTGCCTGATTCTACGCTATAGACAAGCGGGTTTTTGTCCACTTTTAACACAGCGCAATAATCATTATATTGTATATCTTGAGTTATCACAGGCTTAGAATAACTTAACGGCGTTTTATCTGGATATAATGCTTGCATAATTTTATCCTTTATAGGAATAGTTCCTGGCTGTTCTATTTGAAATATTCCAAAATTTTGCTTAACTACAGATTTTATTCCCGCAGAAACATTTTTTAGATAAGGTATCTGATTAAATAACATCAAAATACCAAAAATCAATCCGCATGCAATAAGGCGTACCGCAGTACCAAACAAGACGCTGCTGCCTTTTTCAACGCTTTGCTGCTGTTTTAATATCTGCGCGGATTTTGGCTCATAATACAAGTACCTGTTATATGAAAGTTTGGTATGTACTTTTTTCAGCGAATCGTATTTCATATCTCGCTCCTTGCCAATTTCTTTTTATTTATATGCGGGGATTATCCGTAAGATAACTCAAAAGGCATCCTATAATTTCGACAAATTTTTCAAATCCAAATATCTTTGCCAAAGCGTATTTTGTATGATATATTAAAGACAAACATATTTTACGAAGGACAACAGAAAAAAATGAACATAGCAATGATTGCTCATGACAAAAAGAAAGATGATATTGTAATGCTGGCAATTGCTTATCAACAGGTATTAAAAAATCATACTATTTATGCCACAGGAACTACAGGAAGACTTATAGCCGAAGCAACAGGATTGAATATTAATAGATTTAAATCAGGACCTTTGGGCGGCGACCAGCAAATAGGCGCAATGGTAGCCAATAACGAAATTGACCTTGTGATTTTCTTTAGAGACCCTCTTACCGCGCAGCCTCACGAACCCGATGTTTCAGCGTTGCTTAGACTTTGCGATGTGCACAATATTCCGCTTGCTACTAATCTTGCTTCGGGCGAAATAATGATGATGGCGCTATCTCGCGGCGAAATGGATTGGCGCGAAAACGTTAGAAAATAATTACGCTTTATCTCTAAAGTGTTTTATATCATTAATATTTTTGGTATTCTCTTATAAATAATAGGTGTAGCAATTATAAGCAGTACAAGACTTAGCATATCGCCCAAAAAATACAAAGGCAGACTTAAAGCGGCAGATACTAATGCGGCTTGATCTAGATGTAGATAAAATGACATCATACTTAGCATATAAGGCGCCCCTATCAAATACACGCCCAATATGCCCACAAGACAAATCAGCAAAACCTTGAGATAATCTTTGATTTTTATTTTTGACATAAAATCTTTTTTATAAAAAATATCGCGCAAAACCCCACACAAAAACGCACAAAATATAAATCCAAGTATAAATCCAAAAGACGGCTGGAAAATATATGTAATTCCGCCACCTCTTGCAAAGACAGGCACACCAATCAAGCCCAAAAGCGCGTATATGGCTTGACTAATAGTACCCCATCTTTTGCCCAAGATAAGCCCTGCCATACACGCAAAAAAAGTTTGAAAGGTAATATCCAGCATAGGCAAAGGTATTTTTATAAATCCCCCCGTACATGTAAGCGCACACATCAAAGCTGTAGAAGCGATTTTGAAGTTTGTTAAATTTTGTTTTTTGGGCTTATTTGTTTGTGTATTGTCTGGATTTTTGATAATATCTTGAGGTTGATTTTTCATATATAAAATTATATTATATTTTCATGTTAATTGTAAACTGTTTTGTCAATAAAGTTTACAATTAAGCCTGAATTAATAGATAATCCAAAAATGTTCAATAATTTGACGTAATATGATATAATTATATAATAAAATATATTAATTTTAGACGGATGGACATGGAAACAGATAGCAGCAAATTAAATTCTTTGATTTTGTTATTTGTATTTGACAAAATGGATGTGCCCTTGACTGAGAGCACAGTCTTAGAGATGTGCTGCAGCCGAAATAACTGGATAAACTATATGGAATGCAAGCAGGCTTTTGATATATTGATAAAGAACAACTTTATCAATATGACCTCATCGTCAAAAGGTCCTGTAAGCACATCTGGAGTACCTACCATAGAGAGTTCATATTCTCTTACGGTTGACGGCCGCATGTGCTTGTCGCATTTGTTTTATTATATACCCGCATCTTTGCGCGCCGAAATAGTGGATTATGTGACCGAAAACCGCATGCATTATCGAAGAAGACAGGAATATTCTCGGGACTATTTTATGAACGAAGACGGAACGCATACCGTCGTTTTGGGCATAAAAGATCCCACCAAGCAGCTGTTAGAAATCAGAATGAACGTGGACTCGCGCGCAACAGCAAAGTCAATCTGCAACAAATGGGACGAAAAAGCCTCTCAAATCTACGCCAGCTTGTATGAACTGCTGGATGAGTAAAAAGTTGTGAATTTTGTTCTATAAAATAAAAAGTTATTAGAAATTGATCCCCTTAATTTTTTGTATTTCTTTAACGTTGTAATTATAATGTTGCTTGCTAACTTTTGATTATTAATTATTAACTATAAAATTAAAAATTTCATATATCTATAGTTTTAGATCAATTTTCAAATTAATGAAATTGCGATAAATAAAAAAAGCGTTAGATTAGATCTAACGCTTTTTATCTTGATTTTTAAAAACAACTAATTACTCTATCAGACTATCTTTGGTTACTTCCATATATGTACATATATCAGGATCTTCAATTTCCAAAAAGTCTGGTCTAAGAGCTTTTTTGAAACCAAGGCTGTTATACAATCTTAACGCAGCAAGATTTTTGTTGTTTGGCTCCACATAAGCACGTGTTGCAAGATTGCTATCAAAAAGTTCTTTTAATGCAAACTTTAGCACATACCGTGCTATTCCTTTACCCTGCGCTTTAGGCAACAGCTTGATATCCATGCAAGCCAAACCATCTTGCAAAACTTCATAATAGGTTTCACCGCAATAGCCAAGAGTTTCTTCGTATATGCTGTAATGCTTTCTCAATGGTTTATTTTCATCAACGCTTTTTAACCAATCTTCCAGTTCGGGCATTGTTATACCCAAACCGTTGGGAAAACCTACATAAAACATAACCTTGCCGTTATTCCAGAGCGACATAATGTTTTCTAAGTCGCTATGGGTTGTTTCTTTTACTGTAATATTCAAAATATCCTCCTTTCATTTTAGGGAGGCTAAATTATAGTTCCCTCCCTGTTATTTTCGAAAACTATAATCAATTTTGAACTCATTTTCGTTACCTCCTTTTTTGGGATATTTTCTTAAATATATCATATTATCTTTTAAAAGATAATTTGAAACAATAAAAAAGCGTTAGTTTTTTAGACTAACGCTTTTAACTTTTATTCTTCTAATTCCTGAATTGACTTAGTAATCTTTTCAATCAATTCTTGATACTTAACAACCTTGGCTTTTTCGGCTTCTATTAATTCCTTGGGAGCTTTGCTTACAAATCCCTGATTGCTAAGTTTGCCTTGCGCTCTTGCCAACTCGTCCTTTGCTGTTTTGAGTTCTTTGTTAAGTCTTTGGGTTTCTACTGTCTTGTCTACAAGGTCAAGCACAGGAATATAAATCTCGCAAAGCGGCGCAATCACCTGTGCGCATTTGTCGGGCTTTTCTTTTACTATTTCAATAGACTTGCCCATACCAAGCTTTTCTATATAAACAAGCGCTTCGTTTATAATCTTAGGATTTTTTAAAGGCAGAACATAGATAGCTGTTCTCTTGTTTTGAGGAACTTTCATTTCTGCACGAAGTTCTCTTATTCTTTTTATGACTTCAATTACTTCTTCAAAATCCTTATATGCCTTAACGCTGTGGATTTTTGTATTGTATTCGGGGTATTTTGCTTTTATGATCATTCCTTGGCTGGAAGGCATATGTCTATAAATCTCTTCGGTAACAAAAGGCAGTATAGGATGAATTAGTTTCAAAATTCCGTCAAGCAAATACATCAAAACAGACATTGCTGCAACTTTTTGATTTTGGTCTGCGCCGTATAGCTTAGTTTTTGCAAGCTCAATATACCAATCGCAAAAATCATTCCAAATAAACTCATACATAAGCTTAAGCGCGCGATTGACATTATACTTGTCCATAATTTTGGTTACGTTCTTGACAAGCTCGTTCCATTTATATAATATCCAGCGATCTGCAATGCCCAATTTAACCTGGTCAATATCCTTATATTCTATCTTTTCAACATTTTGCAAAACAAATCTTGCAGCATTCCAGATTTTGTTGATAAATACTCTGTCAGTAGCAATCTTATCTTCAGAAAACTTGATATCGCTGCCCAAAGTCGTGCCCCAAAGCAGTGAAAATCTTACCGCATCAGCGCCGTATTTTTCTATCATTTCAATGGGATCAACACCGTTGCCCAAAGATTTTGACATCTTGCGACCGATTTTGTCTCTTACAATACCGTTTATCAAGACATCAGAAAAAGGTTCTTTGCCCATAAACTCGATGCCCGAAAATACCATTCTTACAACCCAGAAAAAGATAATTTCGTGAGCGGTAACCAAAACATTGGACGGATAGAAATATTCCAAGTCCTTATTTTTCTCCGGCCAGCCCAATGTAGCAAACGGCCAGAGCGCACTAGAGAACCAAGTATCCAAAACATCCTCGTCTTGATGAACATGTCCGCCGCATTTGGGACAAACATCAATATGCTCTTTGGATACAGTTACGTCCTTGCAATTGTCGCAATAATACGCAGGGATACGATGCCCCCACCACAATTGACGGGAAATGCACCAGTCTTTTATATTGACAAGCCAATGTCTGTAAATCTTTTCAAATCTTTTGGGCGTAAATTTAAGCTTGCCCTTTTCCAAAGCTTGAAGCGCAGGTTTTGCAAGCTGTTCCATCTTGACAAACCATTGCTTAGATACAATAGGCTCAATATCGGTATCGCAGCGATAGCACTTGCCTACATTGTGCTTGTGCGGCTCTATCTTTTGCATTAAGCCTAGCTTGTTTAAGTCTTCTACTATCTTTTTTCTTGCCTCATATCTGTCAAGTCCTTGATATTGTCCTGCTTTTTCATTCATCTTTCCGTCATCAGACATAACTCTGATCACATCAAGATTATGTCTTAATCCAACCTCAAAGTCGTTGGGATCATGCGCAGGAGTGATCTTAACAGCGCCGCTTCCAAATGTCTTATCAACATAATCGTCCGCTATGATAGGAATTCGTCTGTTGACAAGGGGAAGAATAACATATTTTCCAACCAGATTAGTATATCTTTTGTCTGAAGGGTTGACTGCAACAGCAGTATCACCCAGCATTGTTTCAGGTCTGGTTGTAGCAACTACAATATATTCATCTGAATTTTCTATCGGATAGCGTATATGCCATAGATATGAAGATGAGGGTTTGTATTCAACTTCAGCGTCAGACAGTGCTGTTTTGCATGCAGGGCACCAGTTGATAATTCGGCTGCCCTGATATATATAGCCTTTTTCATAAAGACGGACAAATACTTCCAAAACAGCTTTTGAACGTGTTTCGTCCATAGTAAAAGCTAATCTGTCCCAGTCGCTTGAAACGCCTATTCTTTTGGCTTGCTCAACTATTCTTCCGCCAAACTTTGCATACCAATCCCAAGCTCTTTCCAAAAATTTTTCTCTGCCCAAATCCTGCTTGGTCAATCCTTCCTCTGCCATTTTTTCTACAATCTTGACTTCGGTAGCGATTGAAGCGTGGTCAGTACCAGGAATATACAGAGCATTAAAGCCCTTCATCCTTTTGTATCTGATTAATATGTCTTGTAAAGAAAGGTTAAGCGCATGCCCTATATGAAGCTGCCCTGTAATATTGGGCGGAGGCATTATTATGGTAAATGGTTTTTTTGAGCGGTCCTCATCCGCTTTAAAATATCCTTGTTTAACCCATTGGTCATAAAGTTCGGTCTCAAAACCGGACGGCTGATAAGATTTATCAAGCTCTTTGATGTTGTCCATTTTATTTAGTCCCTTTTATATAATCAATTATTTTATCACTGTGAAAACAAGTCCCGCAATAACAAGTCCTAGACTTACTAATTTCAAAGAAAAAAACAACTTATCCCCATTGTCAACTTCTTTGATATGTTTGATTTTGCCTGTCAGTTTTCTAGCAAAAATCGACAGCAGCAATCCCGAAACAGCTAAAACAAAACCAACTATGACATTCCATTGGGATAATCTAGTTATAAGATTGGTCCAAAAACTGTTGCTTGCGGCCAAAAAATTCATAATAAGTGCAACCCACTTTTTAAAAAATTACCTTGGATTTTAAATATTATACTAGAAATGGTTTTATAAATCAAATTATGTTATAAGGTGATTTCGCTAAAAAGATTATTCAATATCAAATAAAAAAGCCGTCTTTATTATAAAAGTCAGCTTTTTATTAATTACGCAAAATTTGCAATCTTTATTGATTTTTTGTGAAAATCACATTTTTACACATTTGGTTAATTAGGCTAATATACTGACAATATGGACTCATTATGTTTTTGAGTTCAAAAATCCATTTTTGAGATGATGGAATGAAAATAATTTTATGTTTGCACAAAGTAAGCCACACATATCATACAAAACAGGGCGAAACCCTAGCCTTAAAAGATATCAGCTTTTGCTTAAATGACGGCGAATTTTTGTCCATAGTAGGTCCGTCAGGTTGCGGAAAAACCACAATACTATCCTTAATAAGCGGTCTGATAAGAGCTTCGGAAGGCAAAATCTTGATTGACGGCAATGAAGTTACCACCACTAACCGCGATACAGGATATATGTTTCAGCGCGACCAACTCTTTGAATGGCGAACGATAAGGCAAAACATAACGCTTGGACTGGAAATCCAAAAAAAGATGACGCCTGAAAACCTCAAAGCAATAGATGAGCTGATAGAAAAATACGGACTAAAAGAGTTTTCGGATCATTACCCTAGAGAACTAAGCGGCGGAATGCGCCAAAGAGTAGCGCTTATAAGAACGCTTGCAACTTCTCCCAAGCTATTGCTGCTTGACGAACCGTTTTCCGCACTGGACTTTCAGACAAGACTCAAAGTGTGCGATGATGTGTACAGCATAATAAAAAACGAAAAAAAGAGTGCGATATTGGTAACTCACGATATTTCTGAAGCTATAAGTATGAGCGACCGTATTTTGATGCTAACTAACCGTCCTGCCACAATTGCTCATGAATATGTGCTTGATATGGGCGAATGTCCCACTCCTTTAAAACGACGCGAATGCAAAAAGTTTGGATACTGGTTTGATAAAATCTGGAAAGACTTAGAAAGTTTATAATATGGGATGAGAAATGAAAAAAAGTAATATAACTTATTCTTTAGCACACAAACAGTATTTGAAAAACATCAGAATAAAAAAGGCTTTGATCCTTTTAGCCCAGTTTGGTCTTTTGATTGGGGTTATATTGTTATGGGAGATATTGACCGCCAATTACATTATTGATCCGCTTTTCTTTTCTTCACCCAGCCGTATTCTAAAAACCGCAAAAAAGATGTTTGTGGATAAAGAAATATATATGGGCAATATTATCTATACCCATATAGGCATAACTTTGTACGAATGCATGCTTGGTTTTGTAATTTCTACGGTAGTGGGTTCTATTATCGCCATTGGGCTTTGGTGGAGCGAATATCTACGAAAGGTGCTTGATCCATATCTTGTTATTCTAAACAGCTTACCCAAAATTGCCCTAGGGCCTGTAATCATTGTTCTTATGGGTTTGGGCACAAAGGCGATAGTAGCAATGGCTGTGCTGATATGTATTATCATTACTATTTCATCAGTTTTAGGCGGAATGATGTCATGTGATCCTGACAAAATTTTGCTTATGAAATCAATGGGAGCAACCAAATTTCAGATTTTATTCAAACTTTTATTGCCCTATTCTGTGCCTAATTTTATTTCAGTATTCAAAATGAATATAGGACTGTCTTGGATAGGCACAATTATGGGCGAATACCTTACAAGCAAGGCAGGTCTGGGATACCTTATTGTTTACGGCGGTCAAGTATTCAAACTTGATTTAGTCATGACATCAGTAGTCCTGCTATGCGCCATGGCTGCTATTATGTATCTTGGGGTTAGCTTTATTGAAAAAAAGATAAATAAAAGTAGATAATATTGGTTCCAATTTGGATGGATTATAAACTTAGAATTAAATGTTTCACCTACCACTATAACAAGCATTTACATTCCAATATGGATGGATTATAAACTTGATATCCCCGACTTTTTCCCGAGTAACGCTGCACATTTACATTCCAATATGGATGGATTATAAACTAATACAACGCCTTTGGCGTTAGTAGATAAAATGCCTTTACATTCCAATATGGATGGATTATAAACTTCGTTGTTTTCAACAGCATTATTTCCGTAACAATACTTTACATTCCAATATGGATGGATTATAAACCTTCC
>DATCJR010000178.1 GCA_036562685.1 Clostridia bacterium
GGTAAGTGTTGTCAACTTAACTTTACCACTTGAGGTCTCCCTTTTCAATTGTGCGAAAAATATTATACGTTATCCACTAAGGCCCGGTCTGCGCCTTAAGGTCCATGGCCGTCGGTAATCGGCAGACGTTATCGGAAATTGCCAACTTCTGAGGGATTGAAAGAAAAAATATTTGGGAGAAAATTGGGAGAAAAAAGATGCAAAGACCACCAAAAAAACACCACTATATTCCTCGGTTTTATCTAGCTGGATTTACATTGTCGGGTTCAAAAGATGATTTCATTTGGGTTTTAGACCAAAAAAATGGGAAACAATGGCGAGCTAAAGCGCATAATGTCGCCTATCAGAATGACTTTTACACTTTAGATATTCCCGAAACAGAACCTGAATCAATTGAAAAGGAATTTTCTTTTTTAGAAGGTCAAGCTGCAAGCGTTATAAAAACAATCATTAATACAAAATCAATACCAACTGGTGAAAGTTATAATGTGTTAATGAATTTTATTGCCTTAACAATTGCTAGGGTTCCTAGTACCAGAAAAACACTTGAAGAACCTTTTATGAAAATATCTGAAAAGATTCTTAAAATTGCTCTTGCTTCGCCGGAAAGATATCATACTTTGATGGAACGATTGAAGAAAAAAGGTTATGATATTTCTGATGCTCCTTATGATAGCATGCTAGATTTCTTAAGAAAAAAAGAATATGAATTGGAGTTTAATAATACATTTCACATACAAAATCTATTAATAGTAATGGATTCAGTCCTTCCTTACTTGGTTAATAGAAATTGGGTTTTAGTAGAAGCGACTGAAGCATATTTTATTTGTTCTGACCGCCCAGTCACTCTGCATTGGACTAACCCTAGGGATTCTTTCTATGGTCCTGGTTTTGGGATGAAAGAAACTAATGTGATTTTTCCAGTAAATAAAAACTTGTTATTGCTAGGACGATTTGAAGAAATTAAAAAAAACCATACTAAAATATCACGTGAGGGTGTGGCTTGGCTAAATAGTTTAACTTTAATGCAAGCTATGCAATATATATTCTCTCCGGAAAAAGACTTTATTTATTTGAGTAGGGAACTGCAAGTTTCAGATTCTAGTGTTTTATTACAACGTATCCAAAAAAGAAGTAAAATGAATAAATGAAAAGGAGGGTTGGCAACTACCGATAACACAGCATTGCCGCTTCGGGCTGCGGAAAGTCAATTCAGGATGTTGGAAAGCAAGTCGAATCATGAAGTGGGCGCGGCCACATCGATTCGCCAAGCGCGTCGCGCTAAGGCTCATCGACGTCGGCAATGCCAAACGTTAAACGCCATAACCGCTTCTGAGGGTAGATGGCGGCATCGTGCCGCCACATAGTAGAAATGGAGGGCTGATTAGAATGAAACAAAGAATTGGCATTGTGGTATTCCTTTCTGTTTTTTTAGTAATAAATTTTACAATTAAAACAAATGCGGAAATATCGGATAATAATTTATACATAAATGAAGAATATGGTTTTCAAATCAACTTCCCTTTAGGATGGGAACTAAAAGATGGTAGTGGTATTCATGCCATAAAAAAAGCAATTGATGGAAAGGGAACTTCAATAACAGTATTTGTTTATGACATTTATCAAGAAGCATTTACAAACGATCAAAGGGCCTCATTAAATAGGAAGGATATGGACTTTAGTGAATATTCAGATAAAGAAATCGAGGAATTTCTTGATGATTATTATGCTAAAACGGAATCCCAATATTCTAATGTACACTTATTAAAAAAATGCATTCGATATGTTGACAATAAAAGAACGGGATATTTTAAATATAGCTTTACATATAAAACAGAGGATAGAGTATTCGATATGACAATTTCAAATTATTTAGTATTAAAAAATGGTTATTTATTTTTATTTGGTGGTGGTGCATTAAGTTCGGCATTTATTGAAAAAGAACCAATTATTGATGAAACATGCTCTACATTTAGAATAATTGGAGGTAAAGAGGAAGTAAGTGAAAATAATCCTGTTGATGAAAACTTGGGCACTTTAGCAAGCTTATTCATGGCTTCATTAGTAGTAGGAATAATACTCACTTGGGGTATTGGAATATTATTCCCGTTATTTTTAAGATATTTAATATATAAAAAGCCACTAAGTAAGAGTATAGCAATAATTATTGCAGTTACCCAGTTTGTTTTACAGTTAGTTTTGGCCATGTTTATGGGAAGCCAAAGCAAAACCCATTTTTCGCTTTTAATTATTGCTTGGATTTCATATTCAATATTAACAAGAGGAAACAATGAAAGAAATAGAAAAGGAGAGACTATTTCAAATGATAATAGCTTATTGGATAGGTAGTTGGATAGGATCAAACTTGGGTTCATTAATTTTTGCAACATTAATGGCTGTTGTAATAGGCTTAATAATGTTTTATCCATTGCGAAATAATCGTAGATTTTTTTGGAATATTGTTATAACAGTATGGTTTTTAAGCTTTGCATGGAAAATTTTTCAATTAGCATCTGGTCTTGCTTTCCATCTGACTTCTAATCCGGGTAAATCTCTTGGGTTAGGAGCAATTTTTGCCGTAATTACTGCAGCAACACCCTATATAGTAATTAAAGTGCTGAAAACAAATACAACAAAATGGGTATATTCAATTGTTGTGATTATTATTGTAGGGTGTTCAATGCCATTGATTCAAGCAATAATTGGGTAAATAGAAATTTTTTATAAAAAAAAGATAGACGCCCTCCCTGGCTGTTGATGGGGTGGCGGTTACGGCGTTTAACAACGAGTTGCAGGCTCCGCGCCGGTTAGTAAGGAAATTTGGATAAGTCCGGCGCTCCGACCCAAATCCGTCCGCCTAAGATAAGATCTATCTAAGGCGGACGGACTTCTGCAACTCGCGGACGTTATCTGCAACACCCTAAAATAAGAGATATTAAAGATATAAAAATGGGGGATTTTAGATGGGAAATATTTTTGTACCATCGGTTTCGCCTAAAGATTGGCGGAAATTGTTAGCAGATCCACGTAAGCATTGGAAAAAG
>DATCJR010000179.1 GCA_036562685.1 Clostridia bacterium
GTGCTACCGAAGCCAACAACTGGGTTTTGAAAGGTATAGCTGACGCTTCTAAAAAATCAAAAAAAAGAATCATAACAAGTGCTATAGAACATTCTTCTGTTATTAATTGCGTGGAAGATTTGGAAAGACATGGTGTTGAAATCGTTAAGATTTTGCCCGATCAAGACGGAGTCATTAGTCCCGAAAGCGTGGTAAATGAACTTAACGAAAATACCATTTTGGTTTCTATTATGCTTGCCAATAATGAAATAGGCACTATTCAGCCAATCAAAGAAATCTGTGCAGCTGTAAAAAAATACAATCAAGAAATATTATTTCATACGGACGCTGTTCAAGCTATAGGAACTCTTAATGTCAAGGTCGATGATCTGGGAGTGGACTTATTGACTTTGAGCGCGCATAAATTTTATGGGCCTAAAGGTATCGGTGCTTTGTATATAAAAAAGGGCACTAAAATTGATAGGTTGATAGCTGGCGGAAATCAGGAAAGAGGACTAAGGGGCGGCACTTCCAATGTTCCTGCCATAGTCGGATTGGGATATGCAATAGAAAAGGCGTATAAAGACTTAGATAAAAACTCAGAACATATCAGAAGTTTGAGAGACAGACTTATTGAAAAAATAGAAAAAAACATACCTTATGTAAAACTCAACGGACATAGAACCAAAAGATTAGACGGCAATGTAAACTTCAGTTTTCAATATGCTGAAAGTCAAGGCATTTTGACAATGCTTGACATAAAAGGTATCGCAGCCAGCGTAGGTTCCGCTTGTACCGCAGGAAGCTTCAAACCCTCTTATGTATTGATGGCGACAGGCGTGCCCGAAGAACTTGCAGGCAGTTCTATAAGACTGTCTTTGGGAAAGAACAACACAGTAGAAGAAATTGATTATACAGCCGATATGTTAAAAGAAATTTTGGCAAGTCTAAGAAAACTGTCTCCGTTATTTGTGGATATAAAAACTCCGCCGACTTTGGGGTAAAAAATTGAATTAAAATAAAACAGCAATTAAATTTTTGATTGCTGTTTTTTTATCAGCTTTTTTAATAGCATTTAATAGTCCGTATAGTTATATATTATATTAATGGTTATTTTTACCTTGATAATTTCAAAAGAAAACAATTATAGTTTATTTAATAATACACTTTACATAAAAGGCTTTTTTTGGTAAAGTTATATCAATGGATAAACAATCTTTTTCATTTAATAATGTTTTTGACAGAATCAAAAACAGAAGCTATAAAGACTTAGCCAAAAATCTTTGGCTTCCTTTGGTTATAATTTTTGTTTTGATTTTTTCTGATATGCTGTCAAAATCCTTAGTTGAAAACAATATGGAGTTAGGACAAAGACTAATTCTTATTCCTAATTTTTTGTCAATAACTTATGTTCTTAATGAAGGCGCGGCATTTTCTATATTGTCGGGTAAAAAATGGTTTTTTATAATTGTAACTACTGTTACTGTTGTCGTAGTAATGTTTTATCTTATATATGACTGCGATAGACTCACGGTATTGATGAAAATAGCTATTGCGCTCATTGTGGGCGGTGCATTAGGCAATTTGATTGACAGAATAATGCTTGGCAAAGTCAGAGATTTTATTGAAATTATTTTCTTTGGATATGACCTGCCGCTTTTGGGCGAAAGTTTTGCTATCTTCAATATAGCAGACTGCGGCATTACTATAGGCGCTATCTTATTGATTATAGGAATTTTAATCGGTTATCATAAAAAAGATAAAAGCGAGCAAAAAGAAATAACAACAGAAGCAGGCGAGTAATTGCTTGCTTGTTTTTTATATTATGAATAAAGATATTATAATAGCTGAAAAAGACAATGACAGGCTGGATGTTTTTCTTACCGAAGTATTGGATATCAGCCGTTCACAAATAAAAAAATTAATAGATAGTGGAAACATCTTAGTAGCTGGCGAAAAGGTTAAGTCAGGCAAAAGCTTGAAAATGGGCGATGTGATTGAAATAACTTACCCTGATCAGCCTGCAACCGACCTTATTCCTGAAAACATTTCTTTGGATATTGTTTATGAAGATGACGACCTTGCAGTGATCAATAAGCCGCAGGGCATGGTAGTTCATCCAGGTGCAGGAGTGTATAGCGGTACTTTGGCTAATGCGCTTATGTATCATTTTTCAAGCTTGTCTAATTGCGGAGAAACGTTAAGACCAGGTATTGTTCATAGGTTGGACAAAGATACATCAGGGCTTATTGTGGTCGCCAAAAATGATTTTGCCCATATGAATCTTGCCGCCCAAATAGCAACAAAACACGCTACTAGAATTTACAGGGCTTTGCTGCATGGTGTTTTGAAACAAGACAGCGGAGTTATTGAAAAAAATATTGTAAGAGACAAAAAAGACCGCAAAAAATTTACCGTTGCGGAAGGCAATCTGGGACGGTACGCGATAACATATTATAAGGTTATTCAAAGATTTTCAAAAACCACTTACGCTGAATTCAAGTTAGGCACAGGCAGAACGCATCAAATAAGAGTACATTGCAGATTTTTGGGACATCCTATAATAGGAGATCCTGTTTACGGCTATAAAAACGAAGAATATACTGAATTGAAAGGGCAATTATTGCATGCTTATAAGCTGGAATTTGACCATCCAAGAGACGGCAGAAGAATGAGCTTTTGCTGCGAGCTGCCTCATATGTTTGAAACGATTTTGAAAAAGCAGCAATAATCGTTTTACAAAAACCCATAAAAATGATATATTATAAAAAATCAGACATGGAGAAAATAATGCATTGTGAGTCTAAAGTTTGTTTAACCTCCCCTTGCGTAGTTCTTGACAAGGCTGATTGTGATTTTATTAATATAGAATTTAAAGAGCAAAAGTAACTACTTTTGCTTTTTTTTACGATAGGGGAAAAAACTTCGGAGGTTAAGCCATATGATGCTTAGACGCAAAAACACAACAAAAAAATTGATAAAGCAGAGGAAATTGAACGGATTAAGGATTGTTCATAAAGAAGAAGTTGGAACCAATCGAAAAGCACAGGAAGGAAAAAATGTCTAAATTAGATCTACTGGGTCTAAAGGGAGTGCCGAGAGAAGAAATAACAAAAATTCTTGACGGCGCTGCCGAAATGAAAAAAATATTAATGAGCGGCAAAAAAAAGATTTCTCTACTTGAAGGGAAATCTGTTTTTTTGATGTTTTATGAACCAAGCACAAGGACTAGTTCAAGTTTTGATGAAGCAGCCAAAATTTTAGGCGCAAACACAATTAACCTTGCAGTAAGTTCATCATCAGTAAAAAAAGGTGAAACACTTATTGACACCGCTATGACTTTGGACCACATGCAGGCTGACGTAATAGTTATACGACATTCTGTTTCAGGCGCGCCAAAGCTTATTGCACAAAACACAAAAGCATCAGTAATCAATGCTGGAGACGGTTTGCACGAGCACCCGACACAGAGCTTGCTTGATATGTTTACAATGAGAGAAAAATGGGGCACATTTGAAGGCAAGAAAATAGCCATAATAGGAGATATCAAGCATTCGCGTGTAGCAAGAAGCAATATCTGGGGATTGACTGCTATGGGAGCAAATGTAACAATTTGCGCACCCGCTACGCTTATGCCGATAGGTGTAGAGGATCTTCCTGTAACAGTTGCTAAGACCAAAGAAGAGGCTGCTAAGAACGCCGATGCTATTATGGGGCTAAGACTTCAGCTAGAAAGACAGGATAAAGGAATGTTCCCTAGTATTGCGGAATATTTCAAATACTACGGTATAGAAAAGAGCATTATTGATTTGGCACATAAAGATGTAATCGTGATGCATCCTGGTCCTGTAAATAGAGGTGCAGAGATTGATACAGATTCAACAGACGGACTAAATTCAGTAATTACACAGCAGGTAACCAACGGCGTGGCAGTAAGAATGTCTGTCTTGGCTTACCTAACCGGCAAATTAGATGAATTTTTAACGCCAAACGCTAATAAGCGCAAGGTTGTTCCGCTGTAATTGTCATTAGCGTTATCTAAATTGATTTGATATACTAAATATAACTCAAAGGGAGTTAATATGAAAATTTTATTGAAGAACGGAAATATAGTTTTTGGTGACAAGGTTGAAAAAGGCGATCTTGTTTTGGAAAATGGAAGAATAGCATTTGCAGGCGGAACATATTCGGGTGAATCTGATAAATCTTACGATGTAAGCGGAAAAATGGTTTTGCCTGGACTTATCGATATGCATACTCATCTGAGAGATCCCGGACTAGAATATAAAGAAGACATTATAAGCGGTTCAAGATCAGCAGTAGCTGGAGGATTTACTTCAATTGCATGCATGCCCAACACGCGACCTTCTCTTGATAATCCTGCTTTGGTAGCTTATGTAAAATACAAATCCAAAGAATGCGGACTTTGCAAGGTTTTGCCCATAGGCGCTGTAACCAAAGGTCAAAAGGGTGAAACATTGGCAGAATTAAGACTTATGAGCGATCAGGGCGCAGTAGCATTTAGTGATGACGGCAGTCCCGTAGCAACCGCGCATATGCTAAGACTTGCGCTTGAATATACAAAAGATTTTGACGGGCTTATAATTTCTCACTGCGAAGATGTTTCACTTACTGACGGCGGCTATGTAAATGAAGGTAAAAACGCAAGTCTTGCAGGTCTAAAGGGCATCACAAGAGCCAGCGAAGATGTCGGAACTGCTAGAGATCTTATAGTAGCCAAAACTATGGATGCGCGTATCCATATCGCTCATGTCAGCACCAGCGGTGCAGTAGATCTGATAAGATTTTTTAAAAAGCAAGGAGTAAAAGTTACAGCCGAAACCTGTCCTCAATACTTGTTTGCTACTGATAAAGAAATTTTGGACTTTAATACGTTTGCCAAAATCAATCCTCCTTTAAGAGAAGAATCAGACAATCAGGCTTTAATAGAAGGTATAAAAGACGGCACAATCGATGTTTTGGCCACAGATCATGCTCCTCATCATATTGATGACAAAAGAGTTGATTTTTCACAGGCAGCATTTGGTTCTATCGGACTTGAAAGCGCTGTAGGACTCAACACAAGACTTATAGAAAAAGGCGTTGTTGATTGGACAGGCTTGGCAAAATTAATGAGCACCAATCCAGCACGAATTTTAAAACTAAAAGAAACAGGCGAAATCAAAACAGGATATGTAGCCGATATTACGGTAATTGATCCCGATATAGAATATGTCTTTGACGCAAAAAAGACTTTCTCAAAGGCGCGTAACTCCTTGTTTGACGGCTGGAAGTTAAAAGGCAAGGCAATTATGACCATAGTTGACGGACAAGTTGTATATAATAATTCAAAGATAACACCGTTTGGCAGAGAATAGACAAAAGGAGAAAAAATAAAGATGATTGATAAGCTGATTGACCGAATCATTGCTACCGATAACCCTTCAGTTATAGGACTTGACACTGATATAAGCTATCTTCCTGAAGAAAGTATAAAAAATATCAATTCTTTGGACGATGCGGCAAAAGAGATAACAGAATTTAATAAGAACATAATTGACGCGGTATGTGAAGTTGCACCTGCCGTAAAAGTTCAGATCGCATATTATGAACAGCTTGGTGTTGCTGGTATGAAAGCGTTTTCTGAAACATTAAAATATGCACATCAAAAGGGTATGATAACAATAGCAGATGCCAAGCGAAACGATATAGGTTCAACAGCGTCTGCTTATTCAAAAGGCTTTTTTAGCGGAATAGAAATAAAAGGTAAAAGACTGATTGATTTTGAAGCAGACTTTTTGACTGTCAATGGATATCTGGGTTCAGACGGACTCAATCCCTTTATAAAAGACTGCAAAGCATTTGACAAAGGTATTTTCGTGCTGGTTAAGACTTCCAATCCCTCTAGCGGAGAGCTGCAAAACAAAGTTTTGGAAAACGGAAAAATGCTTTATCAACAGGTAGCCGACCTAGTTACTGATTTAGGACGCGATATGATAGGCAAATACGGCTATTCAGATGTATGCGCAGTAGTCGGCGCTACTCATCCTAAAGAAGCTGAAGTTTTGAGAAATCAATATCCTAACTTGTTCTTCCTTGTTCCGGGATATGGAGCTCAAGGCGGTACAGCGGAAGATCTTAAGGTATGTTTTGACCAAAAGGGCTTGGGCGCAATAGTCAATTCTTCACGCGGTATTTTGTGCGCATATAAAAATGAAAAGTACAAAGGTTTGGATTATGTTAAGGCCGCATATCAGGCAACAATTGATATGAAAAACGATTTGAACAGGGTAAGAAAGTAAATTGAAAGATTATCAATTAGTTATTAATAGTAATAAAGAAATCGCACATAAGGTTTTTAGAGCAAAACTTGAATGTCAAGAAAAACTGCCGCAATTTATTGGCGGTCAGTTTTTGCATTTGCAGCTTCCCAACAGAATATTAAGAAGACCTTTGGGAATTTTGAAAATCAATGAAAACTGTGTAGAAATAGTGTATGCCGTTGTGGGAGAAGGCACATTAGAGTTATCTCAATTAAAAAACGGCACACCTCTAAAAGCAATGCTTCCTTTGGGCAACGGTTTTATTTTGCCTAATGGTTACAAAAAAGTTGCTTTATTAGGCGGAGGTTTGGGTTCAGTACCCTTATTGCCGGTAATAAAAACATACAAAGATATAGAATTTTATGCATACATGGGCTTTAGGTCCAAAGACAATGTAATTTTGTATGACGATTTCAAGTCTAGCGCATATAGGACTGTCTATGCTACCGAAGACGGAAGTTTTGGCGAAAAAGGTTATGCATTAAGCGCGTTGCAAAATGATATGAAAGATATCAGATTTGACGCTGTTTTGGTATGCGGACCTACACCTATGGTTAAGGCTGTAAAAAACGCGGATTTGAATGTGCCGGTCTTTGTGTCTTTAGAAGAGCGTATGGGCTGCGGAGTAGGAGCTTGTTTGGTTTGCACATGCAAAATCAAAAAAGGTGAACAGATTGAAAACTTGAGAGTATGTGCTGACGGTCCTGTGTTTAAGCTAGATGAGGTGGTTCTATGAAAACTTCGGTCAATATTTGCGGAATAGAATTTAAAAATCCTTTGATTGCGGCAAGCGGTACATTTGGATTTGGAAAAGAGTATTCAAATTTTTATGATATTAATGTTTGGGGCGGAATTTGCACAAAAGGTCTTACTTATGAAAAAAGATTAGGCAATCCAGTACCCAGAATTGCCGAAACACCTATGGGCATGCTAAACAGTGTAGGACTTCAAAATCCTGGATTTAAAGGATTTGTCGAAGAAGATCTGCCTTATCTCAAAACATTAGATACAGTAGTTATCGCTAATATTGCCGGCAGTGTTGTAGAAGATTATTGCAGACTTGCCGAAGCGTTAAATGACTGTGATGTAGATATGGTCGAACTCAATATTTCTTGCCCTAATGTAAAAGAAGGCGGAATGGCGTTTGGAGTTAAGCCGGAATCTATAAAAAATGTAGTAGGCAGTGTAAGAAAATATTGCAAAAAACCGTTGATAGTAAAACTAAGCCCCAATGTTGCTGATATCACAGAAAACGCAAGAGCAGCGGAAGATAACGGCGCAGATGCAATTTCACTTATCAATACAGTAAGCGGCATGGCGGTTGATATTTATACAAGAAAGCCTATTTTGGCAAGAACTATAGGCGGTCTATCGGGACCAGCTATAAAACCAATTGCGCTTAAAATGGTTTGGCAGGTTTATAATACCGTAAAAATTCCCATAATTGGTATGGGAGGTATTTCAAGTGCAAAAGACATATTGGAATTTATGTTATGCGGAGCAAGTTTGGTTCAAGTAGGAACATATAACTTTACTGATCCTTACGCTCCTTTAACATTGCTTGACGACTTGACAAAACTTATGGCCGACTGTAAAATACAAGATATAAACTCAATAGTTGGCGATTTGAAAGAGAGGTAAAAATGATTTCACAAGAGAAAGTTCTGGAAATTTTTGAAAGTTCAGGGGGTATTTTGAAAGGTCATTTTCTATTGACCAGCGGCAGACACAGCGATCAGTATATGCAATGCGCTAAGTTGTTTGTAGATCCCACTCATTCAACAAAACTTTGTTCTGAGCTAAGCAAAAAGTTCCGTTCATTACATATTGATGTAGTTGCAAGTCCTGCAATTGGCGGCATTATCATGGGATATGAAATGGCTCGTCAATTAAAATGCCAAAACGTATTTTGCGAAAGAGTTAACGGCAAAATGGAATTAAGAAGAGGTTTTGCAATATCTAAGGGCATGAATGTTTTGGTAGTAGAAGATGTTGTAACTACCGGTGGCTCTGTAAAAGAAGTTATGGAGCTTATTAAAGACCTGGGCGGCAATATCGTAGGTGTCGGCTCAATAGTTGACCGCAGCGCAGGCAAGGTTGACTTTGGCGTAAAATTTGAATCGCTTATCAGCATGGACATACCTTCTTACGAAGCTGATCAATGTCCTATTTGCAAGCAAGGAATACCTATCATAAAGCCGGGCAGCAGAGATCTAAAATAATTTATTTGAGGTAAACTTTAGTGGCTAAGAATAAAAAATTCTGGTCAGGCTTATCTATGGTTGCCGTAGTTGTACTTGCGGCGCTTATTTTGGTTAATTATTTTCTAGGACGATTTACCGACTTAGAAAAATTAATCGGCTTAATAACAAAAGCAATAACTTTGATAGCACTTGTCTTTGTTGTTGTTTATGCATACGATTGGGTATCTGCTCAAAGCGGCAAAGACAGAACGATTTGGTTTATTATTTACGTAATAAGCGTTATAGTTTTGGCAGTTTTTTATCTGCTGGGCTGGTTTTAATTTATAACAAAAATTTAAGGAGCAAGTTTTATAAATGGAAAAAGTTAGAAGACGCAAAAGGAATTTTTTGACCGAATATTTTAGAAATTTCGGATTAAGACAGCTCATAGGGCTTGTCATGATAGCATGTGCTATAGCTTTGATTTTTGGACTTATCTTTAAATCCGAATTGACACTGCTTATAGCTTTTTCTGTTTATGCAGCTGTTACATTTCTGAGCATTTTTACGTCTGTTTTGGTTATGGTAAAAAATAACCGTCGTTCGCCCGAATTTAAGCGTGCAATGGTTAATATGATTATTATGCTTGTGATTTTTGCTTTGGCATTATTTGCAGCAATTTTTACAGGCACTCACGGAATTTACAGATAAAATATTATTAAATAAAATAAAAGCCGTATGATTAATTCATACGGCTTTTTTGATTTTAGATATGCTTTTTCTTTTATATTATATTTTTGTCGAAAGACATTATCTTACAAATATCGCCTTTACACAGTTTTGATTGAGAATATATAATGATAATCACCGAAGAAAAATCTTTTGAGGTGACCTATGGCTCGCAGAATAGTTATATGTTCAGGTAAAGGTGGTGTCGGAAAAACTGCAGTTTGCGCCAATTTGGGTATGTCACTTGCTAAGATGGGACTAAGGACGGTTTTGATCGACACGGATATAGGGCTTAATAATCTTGATGTGGCTATGGGTGTTGAAAATAAAGTTGTATATGACATTATAGATGTAATTGAAAACAGATGCAGAGTAAAGCAGGCGTTGATTCCAGACACAATGTATGACAATCTTTGTACACTTGCCGCCCACAAACAGGCGGCAAACAAAATTACAGGCGCCAATATAAAACATATCGTTAATTGCCTTTCAGAAAGTTTTGATTATATTTTGTTAGACTGTCCTGCGGGCGTTGAGGTTGGATTTCATAGAGCTGTTGCGGCATCAGATGAAGCCATTATAGTTACCACTCCTCATATTTCCGCAATAAGAGATGCAGACAAGGTAATTTCCATACTTAACAATTATATGATAAATAATATGTCTTTGGTCATAAACAGGGTAAGGGGCGATCTTATCTTAAATTATGAAATGCTTGATGTTGACAGTATTGTTGAGCTTTTAGGAGTATTGCCTGTGGGCATTATTCCAGAAAACGATGATATTTGTGCTTATGCTTCTATGGGCATTAGGCTAAAAAGCGGTTCGGCGGCCTTAGAAGCTTTTGATATTTTGGCGCAAAACTTACATAATGGCACACGAAAATTATATGACTGCACCAGCAAATACAAAGGTGTGATAGGAAAAATAAGGCGAAATCTAAAAAGGATGGTTTAAAGATGATGAGCAAACAAAAAAAAGAATTGGCTGTTCAAAGGCTCAAAAGAGTATTGACCGTGGATAAAGTAAATCCTTCATCTGTGCGGTTAGGCGAGGTTT
>DATCJR010000180.1 GCA_036562685.1 Clostridia bacterium
ACTAAGAAGCGTGAAGAATTCAACCGCATGATTGACAAATGTATGGCCGGTAATATCGATATGATCATTACAAAGTCCATCAGCCGCTTTGCGCGAAATACTTTGGACTGTCTAAAATACATACGGCAGCTTAAAGATAAAAATATTCCCGTTTATTTTGAAAAGGAAAGCATAAACACCCTTGACTCAAAGGGTGAAGTTTTGCTTACCATTATGGCTTCACTTGCCCAACAGGAGAGCCAAAGCCTCTCACAAAATGTCAAGCTGGGCATTCAATACCGATACCAGCAAGGTCAGGTTATGGTAAATACCAAGTGGTTTTTGGGATACAAGAAGGACGAAAACGGACACCTTGTCATAGACGCCGAGCAGGCGGAAACTGTAAGGCGCATCTACCGAGAATACTTGGAAGGCAAAAGCGCGTTGCAAATTACGCGCGGACTTGAAGCGGACGGCATAAAAAACGGCGCGGGCAAAACACACTGGCATCCGAGCAACATTTACAAAATTTTGAGCAACGAAAAATACATAGGCGACGCCCTGCTTCAAAAGACTTATACGGTGGACTTTCTAAACAAAAAGCGGGTAAAGAACAAAGACATTGTTCCGCAATACTATGTGGAAAAAAACCACGAGCCCATTATCCCCCGCGAAATCTTTATGCGCGTTCAGGAAGAGCGGGCAAAAAGAAAGGTTGTCAGAACAAGCAACAACGGCACAAAGCGCGTGTTCAGTTGCGGAAAGCTTGCAAACACCGTAGTGTGCGGTAAGTGCGGCGAGTTTTACCGCCGTATTCATTGGTACAACCGCGGCAAAAAATCCATAGTTTGGAGATGCATCAGCAGACTGGAAAACACAGGGCTTTATTGTGATGCCCGCACCGTTTCGGAAGCAGATTTGGAAAAGGCGATAATAACCGCCATAAACAAAACGCTTTGCGACAAAGACGCTTTCCTTCAAAAGTTAAGGCAAAATATAGAAACGGTTATCAAAGAAGGAAAAAATCAGCCCCTTGCCGAAATAGACAAAAGGCTGGTATATCTGCAGGAAGAACTTCTCCGCCGCACCAACGCGCGAGCCGACTTTGAAGATGTGGCGCAAGAAATACACACGCTAAGAGAGCAAAAGCAAAAACTTCTTATGGAAAGCGCAAATCAGGTAGATGCCGAAAAGCGCATTGCCGATATGGAAAATTTCCTAAACGAACAGCCCACTGTCATTACGGAATATGACGACGCCCTTGTCCGCAAACTGATAGAAAAAGTCACTGTTTACGAGGATAAATTTGTGGTTGAGTTTAAATCGGGCGTAATGGTGGAGTAATGGTGAAAAGGTAAGAAAATCTTTAAGAAAATCTTATAGTAGTAAAAATTTATTTATTGTTTTTATAGGTATAGCAAAACTAATTCCATAAACGACATTGTTACTAGAATCTTTCAATCTAAAAGTAGTTAGTCCTATTAATTCTCCATATTTATTTAATAACGCCCCTCCACTATTACCCTCTGATATATTTAAATCACATTGAATTGCTGTAATTGTCTTTCCGTCTGCTTCAACAATTACATTGTTTTGAGCAACAATACCTTCCATTATGGATATTCCATAATTTTGGGCATTACCCATGGCATATATTTTATCTGCTATTAATATTTCTTTTTCGCAAATTGATATTGCATTTAATTTCTTATTTTCAATAATAATCGTTGCTAAATCTAATTCATAGTCTATTTTTTCTATAACAGCATAAGTATAGTCATTTTCCGTTGCCAATCTAATTTGAACATAATCAAAGGTTTTTATTTGAGTATTCTTTTTATAATAAAGAATATGAGCATTTGTTATGAGTTTATCTTCGTCAATTGCAACTGCAGAGCCATAAGATACGGTATCTTCGTCATCAAATGCTTTAATTTCCACAACTGAATTAATATTTATATTATAGATTTTGTTTGCGTCAACCTCATTATTATTAATAAGAAACACATAACAAACCACATTAGAAATTATTAAAACTACTATTAGTGAATATATTATGGATATATGAAATTTTTTATTCTTTACATTATTCATTTGCAGAAATTTATTTATTAATAAATATCAATTATGATTATACACTGAAGATTTTTATCTTCAGTTATTTGTGCATAAGCATTCTTTAAAAATTTAAATAGTGGCTTTTCTGTGTTATAATAACCAAATTGTAAAATTTTAGGCTCTTTGTCAAATGTTGGTGGGGGAAAATAAGTTAAGTAAGTAAATAATCTTTAGTATGTTTCCTATCCGGGCTAGCCCGGATAGGAATTTTTGCTTTTTTGGACTATCCGCAGTGCAGAATTCTGTTTCTGAACCTGGCAAAGTTTAGATAAGTCTGATTCTGCTACAAATTTGATATTTTTCTTTCATAACTATACAATTATTATTTTTCTTTATTTGTCAATTATATTATAAGATTACTTAGATTTGATTTTGCTACAATAGTTCACCCCAGTACAATTTATATCTCTATTCCCGTAAAAATTAAGCCCGTTATTTTTTCTTTTTTAATTTGAGTAAAAGCATTTGATAAAAAACTATATGTAATCTCACTATTATCAATATCACCGATTTGCAATATTTTTTGTGATTCATCATATAATATTTTTTTATTATTAAAATTTATGTATCCACCGCAACCTGCGGGTAAATCATCTATAGTATTTAATGCCAAAATTACATCTTTTATGTAATGAGGTAATTTTATATTAGCAGATAACATTTTGCTAAAAGATAAATCTCCGTCAAAAGCACCTATCCTTTTAGTTTCATTATCTATTGTAAAACTAAAAAACCTATCTTGTAAATACAAGGTGTAATCACCTCCACCATTAATTGATGACAAAATAATACTGTTATCAAATTTTTTACAAATAACTTTTATATTATGATATGCTTTTAAAGTTTCATTTGAAAATATTTCTTCTATTTTGAATTTATAATCACTATATAGATTTTTAACCATTTTTCTCTCCAAATTATGTTCTAAAAAGAAAATGAACAATGACCTTTTTAACTGGGTCAATTACTAACTCCCAAACCCCTTTTGTTACCCCTTTCGATGTATTAAATTGCACCGCACCTTCTACATTCCACTTTAAGTAGTTAGTTCCGCTTTCAACAATAGGACTTTTCGCCTTCATAATTTCTTGAGATATAGTATTTGCTTGTTCATAATACGAACGATAATCCGGATTCCCTTTTTGAAAATAACTTTTTGTTTTAATAGAATTTGAAAAATCCAATTTCCCATTTTTTGCTGTATTTATTAAAGAATTAACTTGAGATGTTGAACCAGTAGCTCCAACTCCCATTACCGTACCAACTCCCCAACCAGTCACAGCCCCTAAAGCACCGCCAATAACTACTCCGCCAACAATCCATCTCCAGTCAAGCTTACCATATTCAGTGTATGATATAACTCCTCCTGCGACACCCCCAGTTATAGCTCCAGCAATAGCCCCTGCAGCAACGACTGCAGCCATTCCGGCACCCGCAGTCGCAACAACAACTGCCGCAACAGCCGAAACAACTACAACAGCAACAACTGCAACTGCAACTTTTTTAAATAAACTTTTAAACCAACCGCAATCCTGCATAACTGACAAGTCAGCCATTTGACTCATTAAATATAGTTCGCCGTCAATTTCAAAGTAAGCATCTAAATTACCATTTTCATCAAAAAATGCTTTCCCAACTAAAGTATCACTAGATACAACTTCTTCTAATTCTGTAAAAATAACAGTCATATATATTAGATTTTTTTCTATGTCGTATTCATAAGAGTAATGAACATTAGTGGTTGATTCATTTAAGTCAGTATTTTCAGAAGATAAATTATCTAATTCCGAATAATCCAAATTAATCAATTTATCTGCTTCTAATGTTATTTTTTCTTCAGTTTGATTGTATTCATATGTATCAAAGGTTTCAACCAAAGAATCGTAATTGATAGTAGTAACTATTGTTCTAGTTGCAGTGCTTATTTGTTGTTGAGACCTCAAATATTGCGTTCCCAAAAAATACCCTGATATAACCAAAACAAGCAAACAAGAAATTGTAGAAATTATAAATTTTTTGTTTTTAATTAATTTCATAAAATCACCTTTAATACTAAATTATCAAAATTATACAAAAATTTATTGTATGTGTCAATATTTTTACAATATTATATTAAAATTCTTTCAAAAACATCAATGTCGTTGCCTACTTGTAAAAAACATCAATCTCGTCCTTTACCAATGTCAAACATCTAAATGAGTGCCTACCGAATAGGCGTATTTCATACCGCCTGTTTTGATATGTTTACAGCCATAGATATTTACATAATAAGAATAACATATATTTGGTGAATAAGGCAATATTTGGGCGGCTTTGTGCCGTTTTTGACGGTTATTTGTCGGCGCGGGACATTAATACAAGTGTCTCAACATGGCCCGAGTTGATAGAATTGATGTCTGTTGGCCATTTTAGAAACCATCTGTACGTGGAAACATGTCAATGGGTTATTCGGCCATTTTTGAAAAACCGTCGTACGAGGAAACATGTCAATTAACAATAACGCCAACCACTGAATGTGCAATTGGCATTAATTAATTTTATGTCAGTTTCTTCTTCAATTCAATTATTCGGGCTTCAATTATTGAAATAACTTTTTTAAATTCCTCATCACTCTTACCCGTAGGATCATCCAGTCCCCAATCCTCTCTATGCTTGCAGGGAAGGTAAG
>DATCJR010000181.1 GCA_036562685.1 Clostridia bacterium
TATCAAGGGAAATGACGGAAAGTTTTGGCTTTATTATTCTATGACTGGATATTTTGGCGGATCTAGAAGCTGTATTGGTTTGGCTAAAGCCGATAATGTTTTGGGACCTTATAAGCATGACAGTATTATCATAAAATCCCCTGCAGGCTGGGCTACTCCAAACACTATTGACGCCCAAGTAATATTTGAACAAAATGACCGTTCTAAGCAGATGTGGCTTGTTTATGGCTCATTTGGAAAAGGCATTCATATGATAAAACTTGACAGTCAAACGGGAAGAAGACTAGACAATCCTGAATATACAGGTACATACAATCTGGTAAACGGTGAAGACGCTTATTATGGAATAAGGATTGCCGGAGAAGGCGGCGGAATGGAAGGACCGGTATTGACGTATCATCCTGATGTAAAAGTGTATAACGAATCCACTGGTAAATATGAAACCAAAAGTTATTATTATCTGTTTACATCATACGGCGATCTTACTTCTACTTATCATATAAGAACTGCTAGGTCAGAAAGCATTACAGGACCTTATGTCGATGTTACAGGTCAGCAATTAAAATCTAATACTAGTAAGTGGGAGAATAGCACAGGCAATAAAGTTATGGGCTCTTTCCAATGGAGCGGATATGACGTAGACTTTAACGCTCCTGGACATAATGACCTTTATACTTTGGATAACGGCGTTAACCTTATGGTTTACCATTGCAGAACATATTACTTTGAAAACACTGGCAAGGGATCGGGCAATAACTATCATTATTTATATTTGTCTCAATATGCCTTTAATGAAGACGGACAAATAGTGGTTAACCCTAACCGCTATGCTTATGAATGGTTAAGACCAATCGACAAAAACGAGCTCCTAGATAAAAGCAACGGCAAGTACAAATTGATTATATTAGATTCTTCTACTACCAATAAAAAATCTGTTGCTGTTACCTTGAATGCTGATGGCACAATTACAGGCAGCAAGACCGGAACATGGGAACATAAAGGCGAGAATTATATCACGATAAGAATTGACAATGTGGTATATAAAGGCGTGATTATGCCGGCATGGCTGCAGGAAGAAAAAGCGGCAGGACTTACGATTTCTGCAATGTCTTCTAACGGAATGGCATTGTATATGAATATGGATTTCTAATGAAAAAGATATTTTCTCTTATTTTAGCTGTATTGTTGGCATTTACGATTGGATTGATTGGCGGATGCAATCGTAATATAGACGATACACCAAAAGATACCAAAGACGATATGGAAAAAGAAATGGCTTATCCTGATAATCCACAATTTTTAGCATTTGACCAATTAATGGGGCAACGAAATTATTTTGAGCAAAAAGAAATGTACGCCCATGATCCTTCTATCTTTCAGGATACAGACGGAACATTTTATGTGTTCTCTACTCATGGCAACGGCGATTTTCAAGTTCAAATAAGAAAATCCACAGACCTTATAAACTTTGAAACTTTGCCTTGCGCTATAAGCAATGACGAATTGACAGAAGGGAAAAATTATACAGGCCAAACAAACGTAGATGTTTGGGCGCCAGATGTAATAAAAGGTTCAGACGGCAAGTATTGGTTGTATTATTCGATGTCAACCTTTGGAAGTCAGACATCGTATATCGGACTTGCCAAGGCTGATAAGGTTACTGGGCCATATTACCATGATTCTATGGTAATAACCTCAAAACAAGGCGATTCTGGACCTAATTGCATTGATCCAAACATAATAAAAGATCCAAAATCCCAAAAGCTGTATATGGTTTATGGCTCTTTTGCGGGTGGAATATATATAAAAGAACTTGATGCTAGTACAGGCAGAGCGTTAGATAATAACTTTGGCGTGCGGCTTGTAGGAAGAAACAATGCATGGATGGCAATAGAAGGACCTTATATAGTATATAATCCAAAATTTAAAAATTATTATTTGTTTTTATCCTATGGCAGTTTGTCATCTGATTACAATATACGCGTTGCGCGAAGTTCAAAAATCGACGGCGAATATGTAGATGCTGACGGCAACAATTTGAGCCTTATGACTGATTTGAGTCAAAATTATGGTACTAAGATTTTGGGTGGATATGCTTTTACACAAGACAGTAAAAATGAACTTAAAAACGGCTGGATGGCACCCGGACATAATTCTGTGATTAATACTTCTAAAGGGTGGTTTTTGGTTCATCATGTACGCACATATCGATATGGTGAAGGACCTTTTATGATGCAGGTCAGAAAAATGGTGTTTAACGAAGACGGCTGGCCTGTGGTGTCGCCCTTTAGATATGCTGGAGAATTAAGCAACACATATACATCAGAAAAAATCGCAGGACAATATCAATTTATTTTTCAAGGCAAGGACACATCAAGTATCGCAAAAACAGCAGTTTTGGTAAACCTTGAAAAAGACGGACATGTGTCTAGTGATGAATTTAGCGGTCGATACAGCGTAGCTAAAGACGGTAAAATGACTATGTATATAGGCGATATAGTATATAAGGGCTTTATACAAGCGACATGGGATAATGACGCAAATCAAAAAACACTTGCAATTTCTTTGCTGGGCGCAGGAGAAAGCGTTATTGCAAGGCGTATATAATAAAAAACAAAATTAAAACTAAAAAACAGGAGCAAGATATCATGAAAAAAGCAAAAATATTTGCAGATAAGAATATGCAAATCGGCAAAGTCGAGCCTGAAATGTTTGGTTCGTTTATAGAGCATCTTGGAAGGGCGGTTTATGAAGGTATTTATGAGCCAGGTCATTATGCGGCTGATGAAAATGGATTTAGAACAGACGTAATAAAATTGATAAAAGAATTAGGTGTTCCTGTCGTAAGATACCCAGGTGGCAATTTTGTCAGCGGATATAATTGGAAAGACGGTATAGGTCCCAAAGAAAACAGACCGCGCCGCCTTGACTATGCTTGGAAATCCACCGAGACCAATCAGTTTGGTACAGACGAATTTATGAAGTGGTGCAAAAAAACAGAGATTCAGCCTATGATGGCGGTGAACTTAGGTACAGGCACTCCTCAGGACGCAGGCTATCTTGTAGAATATTGCAACCATCCAGGCAATACATATTACAGCGAATTGAGAAAACAAAACGGAAGCGAAAAGCCTTATGATGTAAAGTATTGGTGTCTAGGCAATGAAATGGACGGACCTTGGCAGATATGTCATCTAGACGCAGTTGACTATTCCAAAAAAGCGCTTGAAACGGCTAAAATTATGAAATGGGTGGATGACAGAGTTAAGCTTGTCGCCTGCGGAAGTTCAAGCGTAGATCTTGCAAGTTATCCGGATTGGGATAGAGTAGTTTTGGAAAACCTTTATGACCATGCAGACTATCTATCTATACATCAATATTATTGGAACCAAGGCGTAGATAATGATTTTTATGCTAGTTATCAGCGCATGGATGATTTTATAAAGACAGCTATTGCAACCTGCGACTTTGTAAAAGCAAAAAAGCGTTCCCAAAAGACGATTTACTTGAGCTTTGACGAATGGAATGTATGGTACTTAACTCAAACCAAACTGGAAAACTGGACAGAAGCCCCGCATATCTTGGAAGATGTATATACCTTGCAGGATGCTATAGTGTTTGGCGGACTTATGAATACGCTTTTGAATAACTGCCATAGAGTAAAAATGGCATGTCTTGCGCAGCTTGTCAATGTCATTGCACCTATAGCAACCCAAAAAGGCAAGGAAGCAATCAAGCAGACGACATTCTATCCTTTCAAATATGTAAGCCAGTATGGACGCGGCAATGCGCTTATGACTATAAGCGAATGCGATAAACTTGATTCAAAACATGGCGAATTTAAGACTTTAAGCCAATCCATAATATATGACGAAAAGAATAACAGCATTGCGATATTCATTTCTAATTACAGCGAGGATACAACTCAGGCTGAAATAGAGTTAAGGTCGTTTGGGGATTTGGAAGTTTTGGAACATGTTGTTTTAAATGGTACAGATCTAAAAGCTGTCAATGACTTTAACAATCCTAATAGAATTACGCCTAAGAATGTTGAAACAGGCAATATAAAAGACAGCAAGCTCGCTGTTCAACTGCCACCCCTTTCATGGAATATGATAAGAATCAAAATAAAATAATAAATAACCCTCTTATTTCCTCATCGAACGCGTAAAAAAAGCATTGAAGTTTTTCAATGCTTTTTTAACTTTTTTTATTCCTTGATAGCAATTAACCAAAAACCTCAAAAAAAGGCAAAAATATCTAAGATAATAAAAGTCTATTAATCTTCAAAAAAGTTTAATTTGAATTTTACTTGCATAAACTATTGCAAGAGGTTTTTTATGTGGGAAATAAGCATCAGCATTGATTCAAAGAAAGCGGCTTGCATAGACAATCTTATGCGCGATATAAGTCCTTATGTTAAAAAAGCCGGTGGAGTAATGGCTCGCGGCAGAACATTGACGAGGGATTATCTGTCCTTAGCTTGTGAAGACTGCAACCAAAAGCTAATAACGGATGCTTTGCATGACATAATTTCAGATATAATCATAACTGATTTTAAGCTAGAATACCTGCTGGAAAATTCGCGCCTGCCTATTACTAACCGCATCAGCTATAATGCTTTTATTAAGGCGCTTGTGGAATTTGACAGAGAATTTGACAGGGAGATGGTGATAAAAAAACTATTTTTCAAAAAAGAACTTATGCTAGACGGCTTTTATCATTTCCGTCTAAAAGAACTCAGAAGCCGCTGGCAAGAAATCTGCGACCTAGCCAATAACAATTCTATATATCTATCATATCATGAAACATTTCTGGAATTATTAAAGTTTTTGGTTAACACTATCAATTCAAAACTCGAAGAAGTACATATTTTTGATGAAAACGGCAAATATGTTTTTTATGATAAAGACATGAACAGATTGAAAAATGAAGAATTTCATTTAGACGAAGAAATAAACAGCGATACATTAATTCCATCGCTTATCAATCTTTCACCCCAAAAGATTGTATTTTATAGCATAGACAAACTGCCTGTTGTAATAGTAAATATGATAAGCAGTATTTTTGAAAACAGGATTGAAGTTAGATAAACATCGCCGTTTTTAAAAAACGGCTTTTTTTATATCTTGTAGAAGTAAAACAGTGTTTGTGCATATTTCATTGACTGTCCAAATTTTTGGGTATATAATCAAATAAATAATTTTTAAAAGATAATTAATTTATTGATATATTGGAGAAAAATTATTATGGAATTAGAGATTTTAAGACACAGTGCATCACATTTGCTGGCGCATGCTATTAAGCGTTTGTATCCCGATACTTTGTTTGCTATCGGCCCTACAACTAAGACAGGCTTTTATTATGATTTCGAATTTTCCACGCCCATAACAATGGCGGATTTTGATAAGATAGAACAAGAAATGACTAAAATCGCTAAGGAAAATCTTAAGATTGAGAGATTTGAATTGCCGCGTGATGAGGCAATTAAACTTATGCAAGAACAAAATCAGCCTTACAAAGTTGAACTTATCAATGATTTGCCTGAAGGTGAAGTTATAAGTTTTTATCGTCAAGGCGATTTCGTTGACCTTTGCCGCGGTCCTCATGTCAATTACACTTCTAAAATCAAGCATTTCAAACTTTTGTCTTTGACCGGCGCTTATTGGCGCGGCAGCGAAAAGAACAAAATGCTTACCCGTATTTACGGTACAGCTTTTGCTACTCGTGAAGAATTGGATGCATATATCAACGCTTTGGAAGAAGCAAAAAAGCGCGACCATAACAAGCTGGGCAGAGAGCTTGGAATATTTATGACTGAAGAAAATATAGGTCAAGGTTTGCCTTTGTTTATGCCTAAAGGCGCTAAGATAATGCAAAAACTTATGAGATGGGTAGAAGACGAAGAAGAACGCAGAGGCTATGTCTTGACTCGTACGCCTTATATGGCAAAAAGCAATCTATATAAGATAAGCGGACACTGGGATCATTATCTAGATGGAATGTTTGTCTTAGGGGAAGAAGATGTGGATGATGGTCTAAAGGCGCTTCGTCCTATGACCTGTCCTTTCCAATATATGATTTATAAAAACGGCGTAAAAAGCTATAGAGATTTGCCTATTCGCTATGCCGAAACATCTACTTTGTTTAGAAACGAAAACAGCGGCGAAATGCATGGCTTGATAAGAGTTCGTCAGTTTACCTTAAGCGATGGTCATATTATTTGCAGACCAGACCAGATAAAAGACGAATTTAAAAATGCATTAGAATTATCTTATTATTTGCTTGATACTTTGGGCTTAAGAGAAGATATAACCTTCAGATTCTCTAAATGGGATCCCAATAATAAAGAAAAATATATTGATGATCCTGAAAGATGGGAAGAAACACAAAATCTTATGAAAGAGATTTTGGACGGACTCAATATAGATTATGTTGAAGGCATAGGAGAAGCAGCTTTCTATGGTCCTAAGCTTGATTTCCAGATCAAGAATGTTTACGGAAAAGAAGATACTTTGATCACTATCCAGATTGACTTTGCCCTTGCAGAAAGATTTGGAATGGAATACACTGATGCTGACGGAACCAAAAAGCATCCATATATATTACACAGAAGTTCAATAGGCTGCTATGAAAGAACGCTTGCTTTATTGATTGAAAAATATGCAGGTGCTTTCCCGACCTGGCTTGCGCCTGTTCAAGTTGTGGTTATGTCTTTGACTGACCGTACAATACCCGAAGTTCAACAGGTTGCAGACGAGTTGACCAAAGCAGGCATATCTGTTCAAAAAGATATCAGAGCAGAAAAGATCGGCTACAAGATAAGAGAAGCGCAAGTTAATAAAGTTCCGTATATGCTGATTATCGGCGATAAGGATAAAGAAGCCGGTGTTGTAAGCGTAAGAAGCAGAAAAGACGGCGATATAGGACAATTTAAGTTAGAAGACTTTATCAAGAAGATTAGAGAAGAAATAGACACTAAGAGCAGATAAAATATTAGATATTAAAAAAACGGCATTGTTTTAAATGCCGTTTTTTTATATTCAAAATTTAAATTATCTTAATTAATTTATATAAAAAAAGGGCTGTTTTAAAAACAGCCCTTTTTTTGGTTTTAAAATATTACGGAAATAACTTATGTTATTTCTTTACGGGTTTAGCAGGTTTTTCGGGCTTAGAAGGAGCTGAAGTCGGCTTCTTTGTTGTGTCTGCCATAATTTACTTACCTCCTTGATTTTTTAAAATCGACTTCATTATACTACTTGCAATATCAAAGTCAATAATTATATTGGTGTAAAATTTTTTGGTATATCTTAAAAATCAATGAACAAAATTGATAAAAAGGTATATAATTAAATGGGTTGCTATGTTTGCAAACTGTAATATTTAATAAATAATATTGATAAAAACCATTGACAAAACAAACGCTATAATATAAAATAATTCAAGTAAAGCAGAAGTTATCTCTTCTCACCGGTTGGGATTCCCAAACCGAGTCAATATAAAGAATAATTTATATTTGATTTTTGAGAGCAGGTAATTTTTGCCTGCTAATTTTTTTATTTTTGGAGGTCGGTTATTTTTAAGGATTTAGAAATCAATGAAAGGATTCGTGACCGCGAGGTAAGGGTTATTGATGAGAATGGCACCCAGCTAGGCATTATGTCAGCATATGAGGCCAATAGAATAGCGGATGAAAAGAATCTTGATTTGGTTAAGATTTCGCCCACTGCCAATCCACCTGTTTGTAAGATAATGGATTACGGCAAGTACAGATTTGACGCGACAAAAAGAGAAAAAGACGCGCGCAAAAATCAAAAAGTAAGTGATTTGAAAGAGATTTGGCTGTCAATGACAATTGACAAGCATGACTTAGAGACCAAGGCGAAACAAGCTAGTAAGTTTATAGCCGGCGGCGACAAAGTCAAGGTATCCATCAAAATGAGAGGACGCCAGCAAGCATATTCTGATCTTGGTATGGAGGTTATGCAAAAGTTCTTTGAACTTTTGAAAGACGTTGCAGTTCAAGAAAAGAATGCATATAAAGAGGGCAAAAGTATAATAATGGTACTCTCACCCATGAAAGCAAAGTAAATTTACGGAGGAAACATAATATGCCTAAAATGAGAAGCCATAGCGGCGCAAAAAAGCGTTTCAGAGTTACCGGCAGCGGCAAACTGAAAAGAGGACAGCAAGGAAAAAATCATATATTAACTAAAAAACGCCGTAAGACAATAAGAAACTTGCGTCAGACACAATATGTAAGTTCAACGCAAGAAAAAACAATCAAGACTATAATTCAAGGTTAATGGAGGCGTGAATAGTTATGAGAATTAAGAGAGCAGTTAACGCAGTTAAAAAGCGTAGAAAAATATTAAGATTAGCAAAAGGTTATTTTGGTTCAAAATCAAAGCTATATAGAATAGCTCGTCAAGCTGTTATGAAATCCCAGATGTATGCTTACATCGGAAGAAGATTAAAAAAGAGAGATTTCAGAAAGCTTTGGATTGCACGTATTAATGCAGCAGCAAGAATCAACGGTCTTAGCTATAGTAAGTTTATGCATGGGCTAAAAACAGCAGGCATTAATCTTAACAGAAAGATGTTGGCAGATCTTGCAGTTAACGACGCAGCAGCATTTTCAGCACTTGCCGAAAAAGCAAAAGCCGCTGTAAAATAACAAATATAAAAGCCCATGCTTATGGGCTTTTTTGATAATTATGGAAGTAATAAAATCCCGTTCAAACGAAACCGTAAAAATGCTCAAAAAACTAGACCAAAAAAAATACAGGCAGGAGCTGGGGCTTTTTTTGGTTGAAGGGCACAAAATGCTAAAGGACTGCATAAAAGCAGGCTTTGAAATCGTTTTGGTGGCTATTTCTGAGTCCAAAGTGCAGGAATATGCTGAGTTTTTGAATATTTCCAAAACTGTGATTTTGCAAGACGGGGTTTTTGATAGTGTAAGCGATACCGTAAGTCCGCAAGGAATAATCGCCGTAGTTTTGCAAAAAAAAGCTACGTTAGCCTTGCCTTCTGGAGATTCGCTTATCTTAGACAATATCAATGATGCGGGCAATGTCGGTACAATGATTCGTACTGCGGCGGCGGCAGGTATAAGCGATATTTATCTTATCAACTGCGCCGATCCTTATAGTCCAAAAACAATTCGTAGCACCATGGGCGGAATCTTTTTTACGCGCATATATGAAATAGAGTATGATTTTCTTGACCAAATTAAGAAAAACAGCGTTATTTTGGGTGCGGATATGATTGGAACTGATTTTAGAAACTATAAGCGCAGTGGTGGTTTTATAAGCCTTGCAATAGGCAGCGAAGCCAACGGATTAAGTGAACAAGTAAGACAAAAATGTTCGCAATTTTTATCTATACCTATGAAAAACACCGAGTCGCTTAATGCGGCGATAAGTGCAGGAATTTTGATGTATTATTTAAGAAGTAAGGAGTTATGAAATTATGTCAGGGCATAGTAAATGGGCTAATATCAAACATAAAAAGGAAAAAGGCGATGCTCAAAAAGCAAAAATCTTTACCAAGATTGGCAGAGAAATAGCAGTTGCAGTAAAGCTAGGCGGATCTGATCCCAACAGCAATTCCAAACTAAGAGACATAATAGAAAAAGCCAGAGACAACAATATTCCTAACGATAATATAATAAGAAGTATAAAGAAAGCAGCGGGAGAACTTAACGCCGTAAACTATGAAGAAATCACCTATGAAGGCTATGGTGTAGGCGGCGTAGCTGTTATTGTTGATACTTTGACAGATAACAAAAACCGTACAGCGGGCGATGTGCGCCATATCTTTGCAAAATATGGCGGTTCATTAGGAACTACTGGAAGCGTATCTTTTATGTTTGATACCAAAGGGGTAGTTATAGCTCAAAGAGAAGATGAAAGCAAAGACGATGAAATAATGCTTTTGGCTGTGGATAATGGAGCAGACGACTTTTTGCCGGACGGCGACACTTATGAGATTTTGACTGATCCTACTAATATTCACAATCTTAGAAGTAGCTTAGAAAAAGCAGGTGTCAAGGTTGTTTCGGCTGATGTAGATAAAATTCCTCAAACCACAGTTAAACTAGACGCAGAAACAGCGCAAAAAATTCAGAATTTGATAGACGCTCTTGAAGAAGACGATGACGTTCAGAATGTTTATCACAATGCTGAATTGCCGGATGAAGAATAATAATTCTGTTTAGGTCAAGATATGGAAGATTTTATTGTTAATATCTGTTCGCGAGTTAAAAGTGCAAGTGTAGAGCTTGCATTATATGACACACAAAAAAAGAATGCGATTTTGGATCACATCGCTAAGGAATTGTTAAACAACAAGGACTTAATTTTGCGTGCCAATATTGCGGATTTGTCGAATAATAAAGAAAAGCCTTCTCATTATCTTGACCGTATGAAATTGACCGAAGGACGAATTCAAAGCATTGCTCAAGGCGTAAGAGATGTAATCGCCTTGGATGATCCTATAGGTCAGGTTATAGAACAGTTCACTGCACCCAAAAACGGTCTAAAAATTCATAAAGTCAGAGTACCATTGGGCGTAATCGGCATTATTTATGAAGCGCGCCCCAATGTTACAGTAGATACAGCGGTTTTGTGCCTAAAAAGTTCAAATGCGGTTATTTTGCGCGGCAGCCGTGATTGCATTAACAGCAATACTGTCTTAGTTGATATTATGAAAAACGCAATAAAAGACGCAGGCGGCAATCCTGATATTTTGGGATATGTAGATTGCACTCACGAACAAGCAATAGGCTTAATGCGCGCCAATGACTATATAGATGTTTTGGTTCCCAGAGGTTCTGAAAGACTTATAAAAACTGTTGTTCAAAATTCTACAATACCGGTAATAGAAACAGGCACAGGCAACTGTCATGTGTATGTGGAAAGTTCAGCGGATAAAGATATGGCAGTTGATATCGTAGTAAATGCCAAGGTTTCAAGACCGTCAGTATGCAATGCCGCAGAGAGCTTGTTAATAGACGAGAGCATATATCAAGAATATTTGCCGTTGATTTGCAATGCATTAACGGAACATGGAGTACAAATTAGAGGCTGCGAAAAGACCTGTCAGGTGTTTGATAAAGCAATTCCAGCAACTGAGAAGGATTATTATACAGAATTTTTGGATTATATAATTTCAGTAAAAGTAGTAAAAGATTATAACGAGGCGATAGAACATATCAACAAGTACGGAACAAAGCACAGCGAAAGCATTGTTACCAAAAACGATTATATCGCTCGAGAATTTACCAAAAGAGTAGATGCGGCGGCGGTTTATGTCAATGCTTCTACCCGCTTTACTGATGGTGGAGAATTTGGTTTTGGAGCCGAGTTGGGCATTTCAAATCAAAAGCTTCATGCCCGCGGTCCTGTCGGCTTGAAGGAGTTGACTTCGTATAAATATATAATTAACGGCAACGGTCAAATAAGACAGTAACTATTCTTAATAATAGTCTAAGTCAATGTCATCTGTATCATCTTCATACAGTTCGTTGTAATCGTCTCTTTTATAATTTTGATGAATTCCGTATAATTCTTCGTAAGCATCAGCTTGCTCATCTGTTTCAATTCCAGAAGGTATTAATCCTGTGCAGTCACTCATTGATGCGAGATTGTTTACATCATAAGTAATATCATCTTTATTATTCATTGATTTTCCTCCTGTATCTTATTGCATTAATTATATGCGTTTTTAGATGTTTTTATAAAAAATCAAAATTACTTTCAGTTATTACCATAATAGGATAAGAAATCAAAAAAGGTGAAAACCAAAGGACGATATATTCCTGAGTTCAAGATATATTTTAATGAAATTTTTATTATAGATTTTTAAATTTGGTATAAAAAAAGGCGGCCTATTTTGCCGCCCAAAAAATTATTTATAACTTTTTTAATTTTTCTTTCAAAATTTGAGTGCTTTTCAAAACACTCTGCGGCGAAGTTCCGCCCAAACTGTTTCTGTTTTTTACTACATTATCTAGTTTTACTGCGTCTATTATATCGCTTTCAAAAACATCAGAAAAACTTTTGAATTGATCTAAAGTTAATTGTTCTAATGCGAGATTGTTTTTGATACAAAACAGCACTATTTCGCCGGTAAGCTTGTGCGCATCTCTAAAAGGCACGCCTTTTTTGGCTAGATAATCTGCTATATCGGTAGCAGCTGAATATCCCCCGGAAGCCGACTTATACATCTTTTGAGTGTTGAATTTTGCAGTAGCAGCAACTCTTTCTAGTACATCAAGGCACATATTGACTGTATCCTCAGCATCAAACAACGCTTCCTTGTCTTCCTGCATATCTTTGTTATATGACAAAGGCAACGCCTTCAAAAGACATATTGACGAACTCAAATGTCCGGCAACCCTTGCGGTTTTTGCACGAATAAGTTCAAGCATATCTGGGTTTTTCTTTTGGGGCATTATGCTAGAACCTGTGGAATATTTGTCGTCTAGCGTAATAAAAGAAAACTCATCACACGCCCAATAAATCCATTCTTCAGATATTTTGGACATATGAATGCATATAATCGAAACGCAAGCAAGATATTCCACCAAAAAGTCTCTATCCGAAACAGAATCAAGCGAATTAAGAGATATTTCGGAAAAGCCAAGCAACTTACCTGTAAACTCTCGGTCAATAGGATAGGTGGTGCCGGCCAAAGCCCCGCTTCCAAGCGGCATGACATCAATTCTTTTTTTGGCGTCCATCAGTCTGTCTATATCACGCATAAACATACAAACATATGCATTAAAATAATGTCCCAAAGTAACAGGCTGAGCTTTTTGCATATGCGTAAAGCCAGGCATAATAGCGTCATTATATTTTTGCGCTAATTCTAATAAAGTATTGCACAGCTTTTTTAGCTTAAAGACAGTATTGTCAATGCTGTCTTTTAGATACATTCTGATATCCAGCGCAACCTGATCGTTTCTGGAACGCGCAGTATGCAGTTTTTTGCCTGCATCGCCTATGCGCTTGGTTAATTCCTGTTCTACAAAGCTGTGTATGTCTTCAGCATCTTTTATCTCTAATTTATGGTTTTGTATATCGTCAAGAATGCTTTCTAGCCCATTGATTATTGCTTCTGATTCTTGATTAGAAATTATCTTTTGCTTTCCAAGCATTTTGGCGTGCGCGATACTGCCCAAAATATCGTGCTTATATAAGCGCTTGTCAAACTTTAATGACGAATTAAAATCATCGGCAATTTTATCTGTGTTTTGCGTAAAAACGCCGCCCCATAATTTCATATCTGTTTCCTTATTTTTTGTTTTTCCAATTTTTTTGCTTCATGGCACGAACTTTTAAAGGCAGTCCGAACAGATTGATAAAGCCTTCCGCATCTTTTTGGTTATATACTTCGTCTTTTCCAAAAGTAGCTATATCCATATCATACAGTGAATAAGGAGAAGTAACGCCAGCAGGAATGATATTGCCCATAAAGAGTTTAAGTCTTACAGTGCCTGTAACGGTTTCTTGCGTCTTATCTACAAAGGCGGATAGACTTTCTCTTAACGGTGTGTACCAGCAGCCGTCATAAACAAGTTCTGCAAACTTAATAGCAACCAATTCTTTATAGTGCATTGTAGCGCGGTCTAGAGTTATTTCTTCAAGATTGTTATGCGCTGCGTACAAAATCGAACCCGCAGGATTTTCATAAACACCTCTTGACTTCATTCCTACGAGACGGTTTTCTACCATATCAGCAACACCTATGCCGTGTTTCGCTCCGATTTCGTTAAGTACGGTAAGAAGTTCGACAGGCGAATAGCTTTTTCCGTTAACCTTGACAGGAATACCTTTTTCAAATTCAATTTCCACATATTCAGGGGTTTGTGATGCTTGTGACAAAGGTTTTGTAACCATCAGCAATGATTCTTTAGGCTCATTGGCAGGGTTTTCTAGATCCTGACCTTCATGCGACAAGTGCCAGATGTTTCTATCCATACTGTAATTGTTTTGCTTTGTAACAGGAACAGGAATATTGTGCGCTTGTGCATAGTCAATAGCATCTTCACGAGATTTTATATCCCAAATACGCCAAGGTGCAATGATTTTAAATTCAGGCGCCAAAGCCTTGATTGTAAGTTCAAATCTTACTTGGTCGTTGCCTTTTCCGGTGCAGCCATGCGCTATCGCTACTGCTCCTTCTTTTTTTGCGATCTCAACCAATCTTTTGGCTATAACAGGACGGGCAAACGAAGTTCCCAAAAGATACTTTTTTTCATATACCGCACCAGCTTTTAAAGTGGGATAGATAAAGTCCGTTATAAACTCTTCTTTGAGGTCTTCGATATAGATTTTGGATGCGCCTGTTTTTATTGCTTTTTCTTTTAAAGGCGCAAGTTCTTCGCCTTGACCTACATCGGCTGCCATTGCGATTACATCATAATCATAATTTTCTTTTAACCAGCTGATTATAATTGAAGTATCCAGTCCGCCTGAATACGCTAAAACTACCTTTTCTTTTGCCATAATGATTCTCCTAAATAATTATTATCTTGACTAATAATGTTTATATGTTTATTATTGATAATATAACTTAGTAATATAATGCACTAAACTATGTATAATTATAAATCAGTATGCATAAATAGTCAATCAAAAAGCTAAATAAAATTAAAGGTGATTTTTTTTGATAATTTTGGGATTTGACCCTGGGTTTGCGATTGTAGGCTACGGGGTAATAGAAAAGGATAATAAAGGCGTGGTAAAACCTATTGACTATGGAGTCATAAACACGCCCAAAGACGAAAGCATGGCTGTTAGGCTTTCTATAATATACGACCAGATATGTGTTTTGATAGAAAAATTCAAGCCTGATGCAATCGCGATAGAAGAATTGTTTTTTAACACCAATACCAAAACAGCTATCAATGTTGCTCAAGCCAGAGGAGTAATTGTGGTTTGTTCAAACAAGTTTTGCGGCTCTCTTTATGAATATACGCCGCTTCAGATAAAACAGGCCATTACGGGCAACGGCCGTGCCGAAAAGCAGCAGATTCAGTATATGGTCAAAATGATGCTTGGTCTAAAAGCAGTTCCCAAGCCAGACGATGCTGCGGACGCTTTGGCAGTTGCGCTTACTCACGCCCAAACTAATGACTTATCCAATCAAAATATGCTATAATTTTTAAAACATAGGTTTATTAATTTTTTTGGAGAAATAATGTTTGATTTTATTAGTGGACGCATTGTTGATATACAGGATTCAAGAGTAATTTTAGAAAACAACGGAATAGGATACGAAATCTTTGTTACCAACGATACGCTTTCCAAATGCCAAAATAAAGACAAAGTTCAATTATATATATACATGCATATCAAAGAAGACGGAATCAGTCTTTTTGGCTTTTTTGACAAATCCGAAAAGCAGATGTTTTTAAGGCTTATTACAGTAAGCGGAATAGGTCCAAAGCTTGCATCTTCTATTCTTTCGGGCATTTCCTGTCAAAAGCTGGCTTTGGCTATTGCTTCAGGCGATACTTCAGCTTTGAACAAGATAAAAGGCGTAGGCAAAAAGACAGCCGAACGCATTGTCTTGGAACTTAAAGATAAGATCGCAACCGAAGACAATATTATGGTTTCGGATACAGACAAGGTTTTGGATATTGGCGACAATATAAACGATGCTATTTTTGCGCTTATGTCGCTGGGTATGACCAAAGCAGAAGCTATGGCCGCGGTTAATAAGGTTGCGGATAAATCAATGTCCGCAGAGCAGATTTTGGCCGAAGCATTGAAGAGAGGTTGAGATGGAAGACGATGTAAGATTTATAACAAGTACATTAACTCCGGAAGATATAGACAGCGAAGTAACTTTGCGCCCTCAAAGTCTCGATGAATTTATCGGTCAGGAAAAGATAAAGAGCAATCTAAAAGTTTATATAGAATCGGCAAAGTTAAGAGGCGAGCCTTTGGATCATGTAATGCTTTATGGTCCTCCGGGGCTTGGCAAGACAACCTTAGCGCATATTATCGCCAATGAACTTGGCGTTCAGTTTAAGATAACAAGCGGACCGGCGATTGAGCGCGCGAGCGATTTGGCGGCGGTGTTGACCAATCTTTCTCAAGGCGATGTCTTGTTTATTGATGAAATACACAGACTTAACCGATCGATAGAAGAAATACTTTATCCAGCAATGGAAGATTATTGCCTTGATTTTATGATAGGAAAAGGACCTTCTGCCCGTTCTATGCGGTTGAAATTACAGGGCTTTACTTTGATAGGCGCGACCACAAGAGCAGGGAACATTACAGGACCCTTAAGAGACCGTTTCGGGGTTATATTCCGCATGGAGATGTATACGCCCCAAGAGTTGGCAATAATTATTAAAAGGTCAGCAACTATTCTTAATATAAAAATAGCTGAAGACGCGGCATTTGAGATTGCTTCCCGTTCCAGAGGAACGCCCAGAATCGCCAACAGAATGCTAAAAAGAGTAAGAGATCATGCAGTAGTGCAGGGAAAATCAGAAATAGACCGAGCTATTGCAAAAAACGCTCTTGACAAAATGGATATTGATATGTTTGGTCTAGACGACGCGGACAGAAAACTTCTAAAAGCTATGATAGAAAAATTTGACGGCGGTCCTGTGGGAGTAGAAACGCTGTCAGCGGCGACTGGAGAAGAAGCGGTTACCATAGAAGATGTCATAGAGCCGTATTTGCTGCAGCTTGGATTTTTGTCGCGCACGCCAAGAGGCAGAATAGTATTGCCTGCAGCATATAAGCATCTGGGACTTAAGCCTAAGACCATACAAATGAGTATAGATGATATTACATTAGAGGACAATGACTAAACAGAATGGACAAAAGTGATTTTTATTATGATTTGCCGCAAGAACTTATTGCGCAAACACCCGTAGAGCCCAGAGATTCTAGCAGACTGCTAGTTTATGATAGAGCGACAGATACTGTATCACATAAGATTTTCAGGGATCTGGGCAGTTTTTTAAAAAAAGGCGATGTTTTGGTCGTCAATGAAACAAAAGTAATTCCAGCAAGACTATTAGGTCAAAAAATATCAACAGGCGCACATGCAGAGGTTTTGTTGCTAAAAAGGCTTAATCTTACAGATTGGGAAGTTTTATTAAAGCCTGCAAGAAGATTAAAGCCGGGAACAAAGATATCCTTCTCGAACAAGCTGTCATGCGAGGTCTTAAGTTCTGGCGAAGGAACATGGACAGTAAGATTTATTTTTGACGGCGTGTTTGAACAGATTTTGGATGAGCTGGGAACGATGCCTTTGCCGCCTTATATCAAGACAAGACTCAAAGATAATTCCCGTTATAACACCGTATATGCCAAAGTAGAGGGCAGTTCAGCAGCGCCTACTGCAGGACTTCATTTTACTAACCAATTAATTGAAAGTCTGAAAGCGCAGGGCGTTATTTTTGCAAAGGTTTTACTTAATGTCGGATTGGGAACTTTTTTGCCTGTAAAAAGCGAAAAAATAGAAGACCATCACATGCATACCGAATATTACGAAATGCCCAAAGATGCGGCGGACATAATTAATCTTGCCAAGCAGGAAAAAAGAAGAGTAATAGCGGTAGGCACAACATCAGTCAGAGTGCTAGAAAGCTGCGGTGACAGTCAAGGATTTGTCAAGCCTTGCAAGGGCAATACGAATATATTTATTTATCCTGGGTATAATTTCAAGGTTGTTGATTCACTTATAACCAATTTTCATCTGCCCGAATCCACTCTTATAATGCTTGTCAGCGCATTAATGGGCAGAGAAAAAACTCTTGAAATATACAACCTTGCTATAAAAGAAAGATATAGATTTTTCAGCTTTGGCGATGCAATGTTTATAATATAAAGGAAGATTAATGGAAACCTATTTTTCTTACAAAACGATTAAAGTATGTGCTCAAAGCGGAGCGCGAATAGGGGTTTTAAAAACACCGCATGGCGAAATAGAAACGCCTGTTTTTATGCCGGTAGGCACACAAGCCACGGTAAAAAGCCTGGCTCCGCGCGACCTAAAAGACGTAAAGGCGCAGATAATTTTATCCAATACTTATCACTTATATTTGCGTCCTGGACATAAGCTTGTAGAGCGTGCAGGCGGATTGCATAAGTTTATGGCATGGGACAGACCTATTTTGACAGACAGCGGCGGCTTTCAAGTGTTTTCGCTTGCAAAGTTAAGAAAAATAACAGATGACGGCGTTGAATTTTCTTCGCATATAGACGGAAGCGTTCACAAATTAACGCCCGAATATGTAATGGAGATAGAAAATTCTCTAGGTGCCGATATAATTATGGCTTTTGATGAATGTACTGAGGCAAACGCCGATTATGCTCAGGCAAAAAAAGCATATCAGCGTACTCTTGACTGGCTCAAACGCTGCTACAAAACTCATCAAAATCCCGTTCAGGCGTTGTTTCCTATTGTTCAAGGCAATATTTATGAAGACTTGCGCAGAGCTTCGATACAAGAAACCTTGCCCTACGCTAAGCACGGACTTGCCATAGGCGGTTTAAGTGTAGGAGAATCTGCCGAAGAGATGTACAAGATGCTGGATGTTTTACAGCCGTATTATCCTGAACATCTGCCTAGATATCTTATGGGCGTAGGCAGCGCCGATTATATATTAGAAGGCGTAATCAGGGGCATAGATATGTTTGACTGTGTTTTGCCTACACGCTTGGCGCGCAACGGAACAGCGATGACGGCTGAAGGTCAGCTTACGATAAGAAACAACGAATTTAAAGAAGACTTTTCACCCGTTGAACATGACTGCGACTGTTACACATGCCAGAACTTTTCAAGAGCATATATAAGACATCTTATTAATGTGGACGAAATTTTAGGCGGCAAACTTTTGAGTATTCATAATATAAGGTATTTAACTAGACTTACCGAGCAAATAAAAGACGCGATTTGGCATGACCGTTTGTTGGATTTTAGGACAGAATTTTATAAAAAATACAAAAAAACTGCAAAATAGGTAATATCACAAATTTATCAAACTTTTTTAATTTGATAAAATTTGGTTGTCAATAAACTAACAATAATATATTATTATAATTAGTTCAAAAAGGAGAATAATTTGATGTTAAAATATTTAGCAAGCACACCAAGTAAAGCTAATTTATGGGACAATTGGCCTTTGTTATTAGTTTTGGGTGTTTTATTGATAGTGTTCTTTGTATTGCCTATCTTTACCCAAAAGAAGAACAACAAAAAATATCAGGATATGATTAATAAAATCAATCTTGGAGATGAAGTTAAAACCATAGGCGGAGTTGTTGGTAAGGTAATAGAAATTCGAGAAAAATCTGCAACCGAAAAATATATGGTTATTGAAACAGGCGTTGGCGACAACAAGAGCACAATGATTTTTGATATGAACGCTCTTTTAAACGTGGTAACACCCGCTTTTGTAGCAGAAGACAATACCAAAACCGAAGAACCTAAAACTGATTCCGCTGAAGAAAAGAAAGAGTAAGTTTTTTTAAATAATCCAAAAATTAATGCGTTTGTTTAAATTCAAACGCATTTTTTATTTTAATGCAAAAAATTAATTAATAGGCATTAATAAAGCATTTACAAGATTAAACTTAAAATAAATTTTAATTTGTTTTTTTCCAGATTTAACCTTGAAAAAGATAATTTGATAATATATAATAAACATATAAGTTTATATATATGTAGCTTTTTGACATAAAAAATACTAAAGAGACGAGAAGGTACGATGAAAATAATTCACTGTTCGGACATTCATTTGGATTCTAAGCTAGAAGGCGTTAATTCTACCGAGCGTAACAATGAACTTTTAAGTACATTTTACAAAATGGTTGATTATGCAAAAAGTGAAAACGTACGCACTATTATTATCGCAGGCGATTTATTTGACTCTAGCCGCGTTTATGTCAAAACCAAAAACTATATAATTGATCTTATTTCCCAAACACCAGAAATTGATTTTTTATATCTAAAGGGCAACCACGATTTGTTTAGTCCTTTTGAAGGCATGGAAATGCCTGTTAATTTCAAACCTTTTTTTAATAAATGGACTCAATATGTCTATGACGATGTTACGATAACGGGAATAGAAACAGATGCCGAAAATTATCTTACATTATATTATGATCTAAGCCTTGATCCCAATAAAAAAAACATAGTAGTTATGCATGGCGCGGTTTCAACGGTTTCCAAAATGGATACTGTTAATATCGACGAACTAAAAGACAAGAACATAGACTATCTTGCCCTTGGTCATTACCATGCCTTTGTTTGCAAGCCTTTGGACAAAAGAGGGATTTATTGTTATAGCGGATGTCTAGAAAGCAGAGGTTTTGACGAAATCGGCGAAAAAGGTTTTGTGCTTATTGATACGGACCAAAAAATCAAACCTAGGTTGATTACCGGCTTTACATATCGCACTGTTTATGAAAGAGAAGTAGATATTACAGGGCTTAGTACCTATCTGAAGATAAAAAACGCTGTAATCAATGCAGTATCAGATATTGATAAAAGGCATTATCTCAAAATTAAACTCACAGGCAATTACAATCTCAACACCCAAAAAGATGTTCAACATCTTAGCCTTGATTTGAATTCTTTATTTTATTCTGTCAGAATTGAAGACAATACAGTTTTGGACATAAAGCCTGAAGAATATATGTATGATATTTCATTAAAAGGCGAGTTTATAAGAGCGGTGTTAAAGTCCGATTTGTCTCAAAAGCAAAAGGAAGATATTATTAACGTGGGTATAAAAGCATTAAAAGGCGAGGAAATAGCGCTATGATTTTGAAAAAATGCTTTGTGGAAAATTTTGGTACTTTACATAATTTTTCTTATGATTTTCAAAAAGGACTTAATATAATTCAGCAGGACAACGGCTGGGGAAAGACTACGTTGTCTGTGTTTATAAAATCAATGTTCTATGGATTGACGCCGTCCAGAAAATTATCCTTAGACGAGAACGAAAGAAAAAAGTACACTCCCTGGCAAGGCGGAAAATTCGGCGGTTATATTGAGTTTGAAATGGGAGAAAAAGCATACAGAATAGAAAGGTTTTTTGGCAAAAAAGAAAGCGAAGATACCTTTATGCTGTATGACCTTGGAACAAACAAACCTAGCACGGATTATTCCTCAAAAATAGGCTATGAGATATTCAAAATAGACGAAGAAGCGTACGAAAGAAGCACATTTTTTCCTCAAAAAAACTATAAGCTGGGAATCAACGATTCTATTAAGGCAAAATTAACCAACCTTATAGAAAGCACAGACGATATGGGCGGATTTTCGGAAGCGATAGAAAACATTAAACTGAAAAAAGGCGTTTATGAAAAACGCGGAAACAAAGGACTTATTGCCGAACTTGAAAACAGACAGCTTGAGTTATATGACGACTTGGAGCTTTGCAAAGAAAAAGAAAGAACCAAACAAAGACTTACCAAGCGATACAATAATTTGTTAAACGAACAAAGAGAACTTGAACTTCAAGCCCAAAAATTAAGACACGAAATTGATATCATCAAGGAAAACAGGGTAAAAAAAGAAGTTTACGAAAACTATCAAAGACTCAAGACTGATTATCAGCGCGCCTTATCTATGTATAACGGTGTTCAGTCCAACTTTAACAACAGACCTATATCAACTACTACTATGCGTGATCTTGACGAACGTATGTCGTCAATCACTAACGCGTCTTACAGAATAAAAGAATTTCATCAGCAAATAGAGAAAAACAAAGAGGAAGAAAAAAAGACAACAAACAAAGCCAAAACTTTAAGCTGGGTTTTGGGTGTTTTAGATATAATGCTGATTGGCGGCGGCGTTGCTTCATTGTTCATTGAACGTCTAATAGGTTATATACTGTTGGGATGCGCAGGCGCTTTGACCGTATTTAGTTTAATTTCGTTAATAATGATGCTGGTAAAAAAGGGTGTAAAAAAAGGAAAGACTCAAAAGCTTGAAAAAGAAGTACAAGCCTCTAACAGACAAGTAGCCAGCAATTCATATTATGTAACCAATACCTTAAGGTCTTATTACAGTGACGTCAATCAGAACAACTATTATGACAGATACAACGAACTAAAATACAGCGCAAGAATAGTCCAAGAAAGAGAAGAAGAAAAGAACCGTAAATACAAAGCACTTATGGACTATATAAAAGAAAAGAACATCAACGAAAGAGAAGTTGTAGATGTTACCAAACTTAAGACTGATTTTGGCACGTTGGAAACAGAGTTGTATGATGTTCAAAAGTTGCTGGACTCAAAAACGATAGAAATTATTAATCTCAAAAATGAAATAAAGCTCAATGAAAACTTTGTTAAGCAAAAAGATGAAATTTTGCAAGAGTTAAAACAAACTGAACAGGAAATAGAAAAGGCAAAATACAATGTGCAGACTTTGAGCCTTGCAATGGAATTCTTAGAAAAAGCCAGAGATACCTTATCGCTTAACTATCTTGACAAGATGGAATCAAGCTGCAAAAAGTACATAAGGCAGTTTAACAAGACAGACGACTTTAGCATAGATACAGATCTGGATGTCAAGATAGAAAAAAACGGCGAGAAAAAAGATTTGAGTTATTTTTCAGCAGGCCATAGAGATATAGTGGGGCTATGCACAAGGTTAGCGCTCATTGACGCCATGTTTGAAAAAGAAAAGCCTTTTATAGTGTTTGACGATCCTTTTGTAAACTATGACGACAACAACCTCGAAAAAGCAAAAGAAATTTTAACCAAAATCGCCCAAACCTATCAGGTTATTTATCTTGTATGTCATTCCAGCAGAGCACAATAAAGTGATCAAAGCTTCTATCTTTAGAAGCTTTTTTATTTTTTATCTAAAAATAGATTTTTCTTTGGACTTTTTTGTAACTATCATATTAGAAAACATATCGGCATATTTTATATTGAATATCTTATATGCAGGTGGATAATAATGAGTTTAAGTCTAAAAAAAGAAAAGTCAAAAACGACAAGTCCAAAGGTAGGCGAAATATATCTTGAAATTTTAAAAGGTTTGACCATTGCGCTTATTATAAGCCTAATCTTGATTTTGGCAATGGCATTAGTGATTACTTTTGTCGATGTGTCAGATACAGTAATAGCAATAATCAATCAGATAATAAAAGCTGTTTCTCTTCTTGTAGCAAGCATAGTTTCATTTAAAGAAAAATCCAAGGGCTGGAAAAAAGGCTTGATTTTGGGCGTAGTTTACATAATAGCGGCTTATATTATTTTTTCTTTGATGGAAGGCAAGTTTACATTCGGCTGGAGTATTTTGTTTGACCTCATCGCAGGTGCTGTAATGGGCATTGTATGCGGAATATTTGCTGTCAATTTGGGAAAAAAGAACTAAACAGTAATAGGTTAAAATTTCATTTTTTATAATATTTTCTTGATAAACGGGATGTTTTGGTATATAATCATTATATAAAATTAGGAGGAAGTTATGAAGCATATAAAAGTTATTGCAGCCAACACAATTGACAGAAGTAAGGGAACTGGTTGCGGAGAATGCCAGGCAAGCTGCCAGTCCGCATGCAAAACAAGCTGCACAGTAGCTAACCAAAACTGCGAAAAGAAAATAGTACGTAATCCCGTTATCAAAGTTTGCTTAGAATAAAATTTTTTATAAAGGTTGTAAAAAAAATTAGCTATGCAGTAATGTTTAAGTTACTGCATATTTTTTGTAATTGACATGGTACATAGTTTTAAAGTTTTAGACGATTATTTTTTGTTAGATAGTGAAAGCGGAAGTGTTTTTCATATTGATCGTGCTGCACATGAAGCTGTTCAGATAATGACAGGCAATGCGCCTTCTAAAAAAGAAATTTCTGACGACATAAAAGAAGCGATTAATGAGCTTGAGAGTTTGAAAGATCAAGGCGTGCTTTTTTGTCAACCGCCCGAACCCGAGGAGGTAAAGTACAACGGGGATATTAAGTCGATGTGCCTTAATATAAGCCACCGCTGCAACCTTAAGTGCAAATACTGCTTTGCAAAAGAGGGTACTTACGGCGGACAAGCTGCGGATATGAGCTTGGAAATAGCAAAAAAGGCTATTGACTTTTTGATAATGCACAGCGGTAAAAGGCACTTCTTGGAAATTGACTTTTTTGGCGGCGAACCAATTCTTAATTTTGATGTTGTAAAATCTGCGGTTGAATACGCCAAAGTTCAAGCGCCCAAGTTCAATAAAACATTCCGTTTTACCATTACCACTAACGGCGTTATTTTTAATGAAGACCAGATAGATTTTATTAATCAAAATATGTCCAATGTTGTCATCAGCATAGACGGCAGACCAGAGGTTCATAACAACGCGCGTCCTTTTGCAGGCGGACAAGAGAGCTATGACAAGGTTCTGAAGTTTGCCAAAAATTTTAGAAGTATAAGAGGCAGCAAGGATTATTATATAAGAGGTACATATACGGCTCAAAACCTGGATTTTGCAAATGATGTTCTTTGGATAAATGATCAGGGCTTTGACCAGATTTCAATCGAGCCTGTTGTTTTGCCTTATGAACATGTAATGGCAATTAAGCAAGAACATATTCAAAAAATAAAAGACGAATATGAGCGTTTGGCAAAAGAATATCTAGAACGCAGAAAGACCGAAAAATGGTTTAATTTCTTCCATTTCATGATTAATTTTGAAGGCGGACCTTGCGAGAAAAAGAGAGTAAGCGCATGCAGCGCAGGCAACGAATATGTCGCAATAGCGCCCGATGGATTGATATATCCTTGTCATCAATTTGTAGGCAATCATGATTTTGTTTTGGGCGACCTAAAAAATTGGAATAAGGATTCAAAATTACCGCTTAACGAAGAGATAAGAAATAAATTTCAAAACTGCAATATCCACACTAAACCTAAGTGTAAGAACTGTTTTGCAAAATACTATTGTTCGGGCGGATGTGCTGCCAATAACTATAATCTCAATAATGACATTAATGATCCGGTTGATGTTATGTGTGAAGTTATCAGAAAGCGTACTGAATGTGCTATCGCTGTTAACATATTGGAGAATTATTCTAAACAATCGGTTGACTAATAAAGTATAAAAACTTATAATTAATTATTAGTGCGAGATTAGTATAAGGAGATATTATGCAAAAGCATAAAAAAGGCGCAATAGTCAAGTTAGTCTTAATTTCCATAGCTATTGCAATAGCGTTGTTTTTGGCGCTTGTACCGTTTAATGTTCCGTTTACAAATTACAAATATACGTCATTTGCAGGCGGAATAAAGCTAGGAATTGACTTAAAGGGCGGTATTTATGCCGTTTATGACATTGCGGACAATGAAGAAGACCGTACTAATTTGGATTCACGCTTGGAAGGTACGGTAAGCCGTCTTTATAGCATGATAACAGGCAAGGGCTATATGGAAGCTACCGTAAGTCGTGAAGGCAAAACACGCATTCGTGTAGAGGTTCCCGACCTTCAAAACCCCGAAGAATTGTTTGAGGTTATTGGTGAACCTGCCGTATTAGAGTTCAGAATTGATGGGGAAACTGTATTAACTGGTGATACTATTGAAAATGCGTACGCTTCTTATTCGGATACTGAAGGCTATTTAGTTCAGCTTATCTTTAATGCCGAGGGTACTAAGAAGTTTGGCGAAATAACAACAAACAACATTAACAAAACCATGGATATCGTGGTAAATGAGCAAGTTATTTCTTCTGCACAAATACGTCAAGCGATTACCAACGGAAAACCTGTTATAACTAGTCCCAATTTTGATTATCAATCCGCGAGCAAGCTAGCCAATCAAATTGTATCAGGTGCTTTTGATGTAAAACTTCAATTAATTGAATCAAGTGTGGTAAGTCCTACTTTGGGTGCCAATGCATTGACAACCAGTCTTATAGCAGGTGCTATTGGACTTGTAGGAATTATCATATTTTTGTGTGTTTTATACAGAGTAATGGGGGCTATGTCTTCATTATCCTTGCTGTTGTTTACAGCATTGTATCTGTTCTTTTTATGGGCATTGCCGTGGGTACAGCTGACATTGCCTGGTATAGCTGGTATAATCCTCAGTATTGGTATGGCGGTCGATGCTAATATAGTTATTTTTGAAAGAGTAAAAGACGAATATAGACTTGGAAAATCAATAAACGCATCCATAGCGGCAGGATTCAAAAGAGCGCTTGCAGCAATTATCGATTCCAACGTTACTACAATTATCGCTGCAGTCGTATTGATTGCTTTGGGGACAGGCTCTGTAAGAGGATTTGGTATTACATGGCTTATCGGTGTAGTCGTTTCTATGTTCTGCTCGTTGGTTGTTACTAGAGGATTGCTAAAAACATTCTTAAATATCAACAAGACAGACGCAAAATTGTTTAATCTAAAAAGAGATGACGATGTTACCGAAGTTCCGGATGATCATGACACTAAGGGTGACAGACCTCGTGGAATTTTTTCATTGGGCAAAGCAATAAAAAACAAATTTGCCGCAAAAAAACAAACTGGGAGCGTTAACGAATGAGCAGAAATTCTTTTTATAAAAGAGAATGGAGAATAGTTGACCACTGGAAATATTTTTTCTTGGTTTCAGGTCTTATTATACTTCTCGGTATTGTATTGTTATGTGTTCCCAAAATAGGTCTTAACTTAGGTATTGACTTTGAGGGCGGCTACTCAATAGAAATAAAATATGGCGGAACTTTGAACAAAGGTAACTATGACGAAAAATTAGCCGTTGTAGAAAGAGTAGTAGAAAACCTAAAAGATGAAGACGGCAAGCCCTATGGTTTGAAAGTCGCAAGAGCTCAAATGCAGGGCGAATCAGACGAAGCTTCAATCCTTATCAGATTCAAAGCAATCGGCGATGAAGATTTTATGGAAAAAGTTACCGATGATTTGAAAACTGCGCTTATCGCTGAATTAAAAGATAGCGAAGCTCCTTACGTCGGTACTGTAAAAGATTCGTCAGCTATATCACAAACTGTAAGCGGTGAATTGTTGTTTGCCGCAATAGCTGCTATATACTTGAGCCTTTTGTTTATGCTAGTTTATATAACAATAAGATTTGAGTTCAAAAGCGGCATTGCAGCAGTAGTAGCTTTGGCGCACGATGTTTTGATAGTGGTTTCATTTATGGTATTTTCACGCATTGAAGTAAACTCAACATTCATAGCGGCGATCATAACATTGATAGGTTATTCAATCAATAACACCGTTATTATTTTTGATAGAGTTCGTGAAAATTTGAAAAACCCCAACAATGCAGAGCTATCTTATGCTAAGATTGCTAATAAGTCAGTTAAGGAATCTTTCTGGAGAACATTCAACTCATCCTTGACTACTTTGTTTATAATAACCATATTGGCAATAATAGGCGTACCTTCAATAAGAGAATTTGCTTTACCTATCATTGTTGGACTTGTTTCTGGTATATACTCTTCATTGTGTTTGGCTCCTTCAGTTTGGACATTGCTTCAGTCCAAGAAAAAGAGAGCAAAGGGCGACCAGAAAGAAGAAAAGCAATCAGAGACTGTTACAGCATAAAAAATTACGACTTAGATTTAAAATACCCATGCACTGTTTTTTTAAAACAGTGCATTTTTTTATTTTAATGATTTTTTACATAAAATCGATTATGTACTTTTAGACAGCTTTAATATAAAAAGATTTTAATCTTTACAAATTCTCATATGTGACATATAATTATATAAAAAATATCAGTGAGTAATAGATGAATAGTATTTTTAAAAAACGGGATGAACAGCCCGTTAGTGTTCATTTTAATAATTTTAATCTAAAGCTATCTAAAACAGTTCTTGAAATATTATCTGCCAGGGGACTTCAAAGCGAACAGCAAATAAGACAATTTCTCAATCCCACAGAAAAAGACTTATACGATCCGTTTTTGCTTTCAGGTATGAGAGAGCTTACCAGCAGACTCCAAGAAGCCTGCCAAAACAACGAAACCATTGTCATATACGGCGATTATGACGCAGACGGAATATGTGCTACCGCAATTTTGTCTGATTATTTGGCTTCATGCGGAGCACAAGTTTATCCTTATATTCCAAGCAGAAATAATGACGGATATGGATTGAGTGTAGATGCATTGACCAAAATAATTGAGGATTGCACTCCTGACCTTATAGTCAGCTGCGATTGCGGAATTTCAGCAACCTCTGAAGTTGAATTTGTAATGGACCTTGGTGTGGATATTTATATAACTGACCACCATGAAGTTCCTGAAAATCCTCCTAGTTGCGTAATTATCAATCCAAAACTAAAAAATCAGGAATATCCCTTTGATATGCTTTGCGGTGCTGGAGTAGCATTAAAAGTAGTTCAGGCAATGGGCGGAATAAGCGCTGCTTCAAAATATTATGATTTGTGCGCGCTTGCGACCGTAGCCGACCTTGTACCTTTAATAGATGAAAACCGCACTTTAGTAGTTTTGGGACTCAAAAAAATAAATTCATCTTCTGTCAATCTGGGACTTAAGATGCTATGTCAATATCTTGGACTTACAGAACAGATAACTTCGTCTGATATAGCTTTTAGAATTTCGCCTAGAATAAATGCGGCAGGAAGAATGGGAGACGCTTATCGGGCTTTTGAATTGCTCACAGAAAAAGATAAGTCAAAAATTCTTGAATTGATTGAAGAAATAAGCGCAGACAATGAGCGCAGACGCGACATCTGTCAGGAACTGCATAATCAGGCTTTGGCGATGTTAAGTTCAGAAGACCTTGTCAATGAATATGCAATAATTTTACACAGTTCCGAATGGGAAAAAGGACTTACCAGTATAGTCGCAGCACAAATAAGCGGAGAATATCACAGACCCACTTTTTTGATGGTTGAAGTCAATGACAGTTACAAGGGTACAGCTAGAAGCATTGAAGGAATCAACCTATATGAACTGTTGTCCGAGATGTCGGATATAATGATAGAATTTGGCGGACATGCTCAAGCTGCTGGCTTTTCTATATATAAGGATAATCTGGAGATATTTAAGAAAAGGGTAAACAAATATATCAAGGAAAAGTATCAAAAGAATTTATTCCTGCCTTATAGCGTTTATGATATGGAAATTGACGAAAGTGTAATAGACGCGAAATTGATAAAAGAGCTTGATTTGTTAGAACCTTACGGTTTGGGCAATCCAAGACCGGTATTTAAGCTTACTGCAAAGTCGCTGTCAGCTGATTTTATGAAAAACAAATATAATCACGTTATCGCCAAAACGCCCGAAGAAAACACCATTGTTTGCTTTGGATATGGTAAGTTTGTCGAGCTTATGAATGCTTGTTCAGACTTTGAATTGGCGGTTGAACTTTCAATCAATAAGTACAAAAACAAAGAATACCCCACAATGGTTTTGAAGGATATTAACTTTTCATATATTAAGTCCATAAAAGACAACGATAAGCTGCATGCGCAGGCTTTGAAAACTTTATCGTTGAATGGAAAACATATTCCAAAATATGATATAATTAATCAAGATCAGTTGAATGGATTGATAAATAACGACAGACTTTACGGCACGCTTATTTTGTCCTATGATTTTGATTCGTATAAGCAGCTGCAAGAAAGTAATTTGTTAGCCCCGAATTTTGTGCATAATTATATCTATTCAACTACATGCAATAATTACAACCGCATAATCTTGGGCTGTGACTTTGATGTTGACTTTGGGGGCTTTGACACAATAATTTTTCTAGAAAAACCTATATCCGACAATGTCATATCATATATCAATGACCTAACTGATGCCAAAGTTTATGTCGTTGACAAAGAACTGTCATCATCAATTTTTGACGGGCTTACCACCGAAAGGGCAGTATTTGTGCGCGCTTATACAATATTGCAAAAATGTGAAATTGAGAAAGATAATTTCTTTTCGGTGTTTGAACAATATGTCAATGACGGGATTATAACCTACAAGCAGCTAATGCTGTGTTTGGTAGTGTTTTTAGAACTTGGAATATTGGATGTAAAATGGCAGGATTTTTGTATAAATCCTGTACAAGGTGTAAAAACGGACTTATCAAAATCAGAAATACTTAGAAAAATAGAAAAACTCATAAGCAGGTAAAAATACTTTAGCAGGTAAAAATACTTTGAAAGAAGAAGTACAAAAGGTTGGCAAGGAAGAAGAATTAATCGCTAAAATCAGGCATTACTATCCTAATGATAGTAAGACTCTTGAGCATGCCTATTTTTTTGCAAAAGAAGCTCATTCTTCTCAAAAGCGTGAATCAGGTGAACCGTATATAATGCACCCTATGGGCGTAGCCGACATTCTCATTGATTTGGGAATGGATATTGCTACCATTTGTGCTGCTTTTTTACATGATGTTTTAGAAGATACGCCTGTTAATGAAGAAAAGCTCAAACAAGAATTTGGAGCTGAAACTTGCGAGCTTGTAAAAGGCGTTACAAAATTAGACAAAATTGTATTCAAGTCCAAAGAGGAAGAACAGGCTGAAAATTTCCGCAAGATGTTTTTTGCCATGGCAAAAGACATCAGAGTCATTTTGATAAAACTTGCAGACAGACTGCATAATATGCGTACCATTTCTCCGCTTTCTGAAGAACGCCAAAAAGCAATGGCAAAGGAGACTTTGGAGATTTATGCGCCCTTGGCAGGAAGGCTAGGTCTTTCGTATATAAAATGCGAGCTAGAGGATTTGTGCCTAAAGGTTATGCATAGAGAAGTCTATGAAGAACTAGTAAAAGAAGTTAACCTCAAGCGTGCAGAACGCCAGGAAATGGTCAATAAGATAATAAAACAGCTTGTAGAAATCCTTAACGAACTTAATATCCCTGGAGAAGTAAGCGGTCGTCCTAAACATTTTTACAGCATATACCGCAAGATGACCACACAGCACAAGACTTTTGAACAGATTTATGACCTTACCGCAGTTAGAGTTATAGTAAATACCGTAAGTGACTGTTACGAAGTGCTTGGCAAAATCCATACTTATTGGAAGCCTGTTCCAGGCAGATTTAAAGATTATATAGCCGTTCCCAAACCCAACAACTATCAGTCATTGCACACCACTGTTATGACGAATTATGGTTCACCTTTTGAAATACAGATACGAACCTTTGAAATGCACAAGGTAGCCGAATATGGTGTTGCGGCGCACTGGAAATATAAAGAAAACCGTTCTAGCGCAAGCGATTTGGATATAAAAATCGGCTGGTTAAGAGAAGTAATGGATATGCAGGGCGAACTTGGATCTTCAAAAGAGTTTTTGGAGTCCGTTAAGTTTGACCTTTATAGCGGTCAGGTCTTTATATTTACACCCAAAGGCGATGTGGTGATTTTGCCAGAAGGTTCTAACCCTATTGACTTTGCATATAACGTTCATACTGATATAGGAAATAAGTGCGTTAGCGCCAAAATCAACGGAAAAATTGTTCCGCTGACTACACCTTTAAAAACAGGCGATTATGTAGAAATTATTACTTCATCTAACTCAAAAGGTCCGTCAAGAGACTGGCTAAAATATGTAAAGACTTCAGCGGCCAAAGCCAAGATACGTTCTTTTTTCAAAAAACAGATGAAAGAAGAAAATATCAAGCTTGGAAAAGATATTTTAGAAAACGACTTAAAAAGACGCGGTTATACAATGGCGCAGCTTTTCAAACCTGCATGGCTGGATTCGGTTATGTCTAAGCTGTCGCTTACTTCGCTTGAAGATATGTACGCTGCCATAGGCTACGGCGGCATTAATTCAGCGCAGGTTTTGGTCAAATTAATTGACTTTTATAAAAAAGAGCAATATAGTAAAACACGCGAAATCAAAACTCATGAAAAAGTGCATGAGGTTAATCATGGCGTCATAGTTCATGGCCAGACCGATGTGTTTGTCAGAATGGCAAAATGCTGCACACCTGTTCCGGGCGACAGTATAATAGGCTTTATTTCACGCGGTAGAGGAATAGTGGTACACCGCAATAATTGCCCTAATGTCAGTTCTATGGAAAAAGAGCGTCTTATAAAAGTTGAATGGGCAAAAGCCGAAACCAAGTTTTTTGCCAATGTGCAGATTATCGCTAATGACCATTCTGGACTTTTGGCTAAGGTATCCAATGTGTTTGCAGAGCAAAAGCTGTCTATCGGTTCGGTAAACGCCAAGATTTCCAAAGCAGGCAAAGCTGTGATGAACTTAAGCGTAAAAGTTGAAAAAACATCAGACCTTGAAAATCTGTTTACAAAATTAAGACAGCTGGAAGAGGTTGACGAAGTAAGGCGTATAACCAATTAACTTAGGAAAAAATTATGAATATAAAAACAATTACGACAGACCTTGTTCAGAGCAACACATATATAATAACATCTAATAAATCAGCTGTTATAATTGATCCGTCAGGTACGGACAAAATCTTTTTTAAGATTGAAAGCTGTCTTAAGGATATTAGATTAAAGGCCGTATTGTTTACACACGGACATTTTGACCACGTAGCATTGGGACATAAATATGAAGGAAAAGTTCCTATTTATATCCATAAGCTGGACAGTTTTATGCTAAATTCAGACCAAAACTTAGGTGAAGATTTTGGATATGCTGTTAAGCCTTGCAAGGCTGATGTTTTGTTAAACGGCGGAGAGGTGCTAAAATTTGATGATATTACAGTCAAGGTTTTGCATACGCCTGGTCATACCCAAGGTTCTGTTTGTTTTGTAATAGATAATTATATTTTTTCAGGAGATACATTATTTAGAAGCAGCATTGGTCGAACTGACTTTGAAGGCGGTAGCCAAACTGCTATTCTAAAATCCATTAACTGCCTGTTTATGCTAGACGGTGATTATGTCGTTTATCCTGGACACGGCGAGCCTACAACATTAAGATATGAGCAAAAAACTAACCCCTACATTTAATATCAACATACCCAAGATTTTGACCGATACCGAGGACATAATCAGACTGTTTTTCAAAGATTACAAACGCGGCACTCAAGGCGATTTTTTTATAGACCAAGCTATAACATTTGAATCCGATTTGGTTATTAGCGTCATAAAAACTGATTTCAGCGGAGAATCTCAAGAGTTTACAGACACTCAGCAGTTTTTATATGTAAAAGGTTCGTTAGATTATTTAAAATATCTCAAAAGATTTGCCAAAAATGCGCTTTATAGGGTATTAAAAAGCCTTACAGGCAAAATATTGCCCTGGGGCAGTGTTACAGGCGTGCGTCCGACAAGACTTGCTTATGAACTTAAAGAAAGCGGTATTGAAGAAAATAATATAGAGTCTATTTTGCAAAAAGACTTTGATATATTCCCGTCAAAGTCTAGGATTTTGAATCAGATTTTAAAAGCCCAAGAAGGCATATATACAGTTGACAAAAATGCTGTCAATTTATATGTCAATGTTCCTGTATGCACAACAAGATGCAGCTATTGTTCATTTATTTCTTCCGAACTAAAAAGATGCCAAAACTTGCTTGATAAATACAGCGAATTGGTTTCGCAAGAGATAAAATACTGCCTTGAACTTTTGCAATCTCAAAATAAATATATCCGAACTGTATATATAGGCGGCGGAACGCCTACTTCACTTGATATTATGCAGCTTGATAAAATTTTATCAGTGATACCTAAAAACACGCTTGAATTTACCGTAGAAGCAGGCAGACCGGATACAATAACCAAAGAAAAACTGGATTTGCTGGCAAGTCATAATGTAACACGCATCAGCATCAATCCCCAGACTTTTTCGGATAAGGTTTTGAAAGCTATCGGCAGAGAACACAGCACCCAAGATGTTATTGAAGCTTATAATCTAACAAAGCAAAATTATAACTTTGTAATTAATATGGATCTTATAGCGGGTTTGCCCGAAGATGATTTTGACGGTTTCAAGGATACCATTAATAAGACATTGGTGCTAAGACCTGATAATATCACTGTGCATACTTTGGCATTAAAAAATGGTTCTGTTTTGAAACAGCAGGATTATAATAACTTAGTTCTTATCGATGACATGGTAGACTTTGCTTATAATAGAATAACACAATCAGGATATACTCCTTATTATCTCTATCGCCAAAAAAATATGCTTGGCAACCTAGAAAACACAGGCTATTGTTTGCCCAATAAGCAATGCATCAATAATATAGATACGATGGAAGAAAGTATCTCAGTAATAGCCTGCGGTGCGGGAGCTATAAGCAAATGCCTGTTTGGCGGCGGGAGGATAGAGCGCAGTCCCAATGTAAAACATATAGACGAATACATCAGCCGTTTTGATGAGATGTTAAAACGAAAATCAGATTTGTTTCAAATTTGATTAATTATCCATAATTAAATTTATAGTTTTTCGCATAATAAAACAGTAAGGACAACTTAATTTATTTTACATCCGCTTTACCTTATGATATACTAAATCGATACCAAAACTTGGTTTTGCGGCTACTCCTCGCAATACTCAGTTCTTGGCTAATTTTATGAATCCATTAGGAGGTTAAAAAATGGATAAAAATTTAAAACAAGAAATCATCTCTAAATTCGCAAGAAAGGAAGGAGACACAGGTTCACCTGAAGTACAAATCGCATTGCTTACAGAGAGAATCAATCATCTCAATGAGCATCTCAACGTTCACAAAAAAGACTATCATTCAAGACGTGGTCTTTTGCAAATGGTTGGTACAAGAAGAAGTCTTCTAAATTATCTCAAAAAGGTGGACATTGATCGTTATAGAGATATTATCGAGAAGTTAGATATAAGAAAATAATGTTTTTAATAAGGGCGGAGTATCGCCCTTATTATTGTTTGTTGGAGGACATGACTGTATGGAATTAGGACAAGTTTTCAAGACAGAGTTCTGCGGAAGGGAATTAACTGTAGAAGTAGGAAAGTATGCTGAACTCAGTAACGGTTCGTGTATTGTTAGATGTGGAGATACCGTTGTCTTGACTAACGTAACAATGGCAGATGCCCCCAGGGAAGGAATTGATTTTTTCCCGCTGGGTGTTGACTTTGAAGAAAAGATGTATGCCGTGGGAAAAATTCCCGGAGGTTTCAAACGACGCGAAGGTCGTGCAAGTGATAAGGCAATTTTGGTCAGCAGACTTATAGATAGACCTATTAGACCATTATTCCCCAAAGGATTTTTTAACGATGTAGCGGTAGTATGTACTGCGCTTTCAGTAGATACCAATATACCCCCTGAAGTTTATGCAATGATAGGTTCTTCTATTGCATTGTCAATTTCAGATATACCTTTTTATGGACCTACTGGCTCGGTGGTTGTTGGTTATGTTGACGGCAAGTATGTTCTTAACCCTGATACCGAGGCCCGCTCAAAATCCCAAATGCATGTTTATGTAAGCGGAACAAAAGACGCTATCATGATGGTTGAAGCAGGCGCAAACATCGTAAGCGAAGATGTAATGCTAGATGGTATCTTGTTTGCTCATGAAGAAATCAAAAAATTAGTAGCTTTTCAAGAAGAAATTGTAAAAGCTGTCGGCAAGCCTAAAAAGCAGATTGAATATTATACTATTCCTGATGAAATCAATGTAGCAGTTAGAGAATATGCCGATAAGAAACTTGATGAAGCGCTTGACACATTTGACCGTGCTACAAGAGAAGAAAATCAAGAAAATCTTAAGAAAGATGTTTTGGATCATTTCAAGGACACTTATCCTGACAAAGCTAGAGAAATCGGCGATGTCTTGTATAATATGACCAAAGAAAAGGTAAGAGCCAAGATACTAAATCAAGGAATTCGTCCTGACGGCAGAAAGCTTACCGAAATCAGAAAGATTTGGTGCGAAACATCAATTTTGCCCAGAGTTCACGGCAGTGCGGTATTTACAAGAGGACAGACTCAAGCACTTTCAACAGCTACTTTGGGAACAATTAGCGAAGTTCAAAAACTTGAAGGTTTAGACGAAGAAAACTTCAAGAGATATATGCACCACTATAACTTCCCGCCTTATTGCACAGGCGAAGCAAAGCCTCTAAAGAGCCCTGGCAGAAGAGAAATAGGACACGGAGCTTTAGCAGAGCGTGCATTGGAACCTGTTATTCCGCCCGAATCTGAATTCCCTTATGCAATCAGAACAGTAAGTGAAATTTTGAGCTCAAACGGTTCAACTTCACAAGCAAGTGTTTGCGGCTCATGCCTTGCATTGATGGATGCTGGCGTGCCTATAAAAGCACCTGTTGCTGGTATTGCTATGGGTCTTATTAAGGACGAAGAATCTCACAAAGTTGCTATATTGTCTGATATTCAGGGACTTGAAGATTTCTTAGGCGATATGGACTTTAAAGTTGCAGGAACATCTGAAGGCATAACTGCAATTCAAATGGATATAAAAATCAAAGGTATCGATAAAGAAATTCTAAAGACCGCTTTGGAACAGGCAAGAGTAGGCAGATTGCATATTTTGGGCAAGATGCTTGAAGTTTTACCTGCTCCTAGACCTCAATTATCAAAATACGCTCCTAAGATTATTTCTTTTGATATTTCACCCGATAAGATTGGCGATGTAATCGGTAAGGGCGGCAAAGTTATCAATAAGATTATTGAGGAAACAGGCGTTAAGATTGATATCAATGACGATGGCAAGGTTATGATCGCATCCTTAGACCTTAATCAGGCTGAACTTGCTAAGAACAAAATCTTGGCTATAACAGTTGATCCTGAGGTTGGATTCCAGTATCAATGCTTTATCAACCGTATATTAGATTTTGGCGCTTTTGCTGAAATAGCTCCCGGAAAAGACGGCTTAATTCACATAAGCAAATTAGCCGATCACCGCGTAGAAAAGGTTACAGATGTTGTTAACGTAGGCGATGAGGTTATTGTTGAAGTAATCAAAATCGACAACGAAAAGAACAGAATAGACCTAAAACTAGTTAAGAAATTGAGCTAAATATTAAGCAGAGCAAAAATCTGCTCTGTTTAATATTTTTTTGTTGTTTTTAGTTACCAAAATTTGTTAAAATATATCAGGTTTATTTTATAAAAATACTATAAAGAAAGGAGTCAAAAATGTCACACAAGTATGTTTATCTTTTCAGTGAAGGCAATGGATCGATGAGAGAACTGCTGGGCGGCAAGGGCGCTAACCTTGCAGAAATGACCATTTTGGGTTTGCCTGTTCCTCAAGGTTTTACAGTCAGCACAGAAGCATGCACAAGATATTATGAGGATGGTAAAGTTATTGCTGACGAAATCAAAACACAGATTTTTGATGCATTAGCTAAGCTGGAAAAAATAGAAGGTAAAAAGTTTGGGGATGTTAGCAATCCATTACTTGTTTCCGTAAGAAGCGGTGCTCGCGCATCTATGCCGGGTATGATGGATACCATATTGAACCTTGGTCTTAACGATGAAACTGTTGAAGGACTAGCAAAACTTACTAACAACAAGAGATTTGCTTATGACTCATACAGAAGATTTATTCAAATGTTCTCAGACGTTGTTATGGAACAAGAAAAATCCAAGTATGAACGCATTTTGGATGAAATCAAAGAAAGAAAAGGCGCTAAGTTTGATACAGACCTTAACGCTGACGATCTAAAAGAAATCATTGATTTGTTCAAGAAGTTGTATAAAGATGGCGTTGGAGAAGATTTCCCTCAAGATCCCAAAGTTCAGTTGATTGAAGCTGTAAAAGCAGTATTCAGATCATGGGAAAATCCCAGAGCTATTGTTTACCGTCGTATGAACGATATTCCTAGTTCATGGGGAACTGCAGTTAACGTTCAAGCAATGGTATTTGGTAATATGGGCGAAGACAGTGGTACTGGTGTTGCATTTACACGTAACCCTTCAACTGGTGAAAACAAACTTTACGGCGAATATCTTATGAACGCTCAAGGCGAAGACGTTGTTGCTGGTATTCGTACTCCTAACCCCATTGACGTTTTGAAGACACAAAACCCTGAATTATATAATCAGTTTGCAAAAATTGCTAATACTCTTGAAAAACATTATAGAGATATGCAGGATATGGAATTTACTATCGAAAGAGGCAAACTCTATATGTTGCAGACTCGTAACGGAAAGAGAACAGCTAAGGCTGCATTGAAGATTGCTGTTGACCTTGTAAAAGAAGGCATGATCAATGAAAAAGAAGCACTTCTAAAAATTGATCCTAAGCAATTGGATTCATTGTTGCATCCTCAATTTGAAGCCAGCGCTTTGAAGAAAGCTACAGTTATAGCGAAAGGTTTGCCTGCTTCGCCTGGAGCTGCTAGCGGTGCTATAGTATTTACTGCTGAAACAGCCGTTGAATGGAAGAAAGAAGGCAAGAAAGTTGTTCTTGTAAGACAAGAAACCAGCCCTGAAGATATCGAAGGTATGTACGCATCTGAAGGTATTTTGACAGCACGCGGCGGTATGACTTCTCACGCTGCAGTTGTTGCTCGTGGTATGGGAACATGCTGCGTAGCAGGTTGCGGAGATATCAAGGTTGATGAAGAAAAGAAGATATTTACTTTAAACGGAAAAGTATATAAAGAAGGCGATCCTATTTCATTAGACGGAAGCACAGGCTATGTTTATGGCGAAGCTATTAAGACCGAACCTGCTTCTTTGACTGGCGATTTTGCTGTAATAATGGAGTGGGCTGACAAATATCGTGCATTACAGGTTCGTACCAATGCTGATACTCCTGCTGATACAAGACAGGCTGTTAAGTTTGGTGCAGAAGGTATTGGTTTGACACGTACAGAGCATATGTTCTTTGATCCTGACCGTATCCCTGCAATGCGTGAAATGATCGTAAGCAAGACCGAAAAAGAAAGAAGAAGAGCATTAGACAAATTATTGCCTATGCAGAAGAAGGACTTCAAGGGCATTTACGAAGCTTTGGAAGGCAGACCTGCAACAATCAGATTCTTGGATCCTCCTCTCCATGAGTTCTTGCCTTCAACTGAAGAAGATATTCAAGCTTTGGCAAAAGAAATGGGCTTGACCTATGAAGACCTCAAGAACACCGTTGATTCATTGCATGAATTTAACCCGATGCTTGGTCACAGAGGCTGCCGTTTGAGCGTAACTTATCCTGAAATAGCTGAAATGCAGACAAGAGCCGTTATTGAAGCAGCTATTGAAGTAAATAAAGAAAAAGGATACAATGTAGTTCCTGAAATCATGATCCCTCTAGTAGGCGATGTTAAAGAATTAGAATATGTTAAGGCTGTAGTTGTTAAGACTGCTGACGAAATCATCGCAAAGAGCGGCGTAAAGATGGAATATCATGTTGGTACCATGATTGAAGTTCCTCGTGCAGCTGTAACAGCAGATAAGATCGCTAAGAGTGCAGAGTTCTTCTCATTTGGAACTAACGACCTAACACAGATGACTTACGGTTTCAGCCGTGATGACGCTGGCAAGTTCTTGGATGATTACTACGCCAAGAAGATATTTGAATCCGATCCTTTCGCAAAACTTGACCAAGAAGGCGTAGGCGCTTTGGTTAAGATGGCTGTTGAAAAAGGTAAGGCTACTCGTCCTAACATCAAATTAGGAATTTGCGGAGAGCATGGTGGAGATCCCAGCACTATCGAATTCTGCCATAACGTAGGATTGACTTATGTATCCTGCTCACCTTTCAGAGTTCCTATTGCAAGATTGGCAGCAGCACAAGCCAACATTAAGAATCCTAGAAAATAATAATCTTACGGATTATCAAAAAGCCCTGTTTGAAATATAACAGGGCTTTTTTTATAGGTTTTTATGTTTAGTAGTTTTTTGATTGATTAGAAATTTCAAAATCAAATCAATAAACTTGTTAATTTTTGGTTTATATGATACAATTTGATGAAATGAAGTAAGATTATATACTGTTAAGATATCAAAATATGCCAAAGTTTTTTGGAGGACAAATTGAGTAAAAAAACGCTTCCAATAAAGACTATATACTATAAAGATGAACTCAACGACGAATTTTCGGGGATAAAAAGAAAGCTAAAAGTTATTGATGAATCATACAAATATATACCGACCAATAAGCTATGGATTTTTTTATCCAAGATTGTTTATGGTGTTGTGTTTGTTGCTGGTTTTTTATATACAAAAATCAAATTTGGGCTAAAAATCCAAAACAAAAAAGCCTTGAAGCCGTATAAAAAAACAGGATATTTTCTTTATGGAAATCATACTCAAGTTCCAGGCGACGGTTTTATACAAAGCATAGTATCGTTTCCCAAGAAAAATTATGTAATAGTCAATTCTGATAACGTTGCCCTAAAAGGTACAGAACATCTGATATTAATGCTTGGAGCAATGCCAATTCCGACGACAATAAAAGGCTTTAATAATTTTTATACTGCTATAGAAAAAAGGTGCCAGCGCGGAAACTCTATCGTGATTTATCCGGAAGCGCATATTTGGCCGTATTATACAGGAATACGAAATTTTCCTAAAACATCCTTTTTGTATCCCGTTAAATTCAAAAAGCCTGCTTTTTCTTTTACTGTAATATACAAAAAACGAAGATTTTTCAAAACGCCTGGAATTATTGTAAAAATTGACGGACCGTTTTTTGCCGATGAAACCTTAACCACGGGGCATGCAGCACAAAACTTACGCGATATGGTCTATGACGCTATGGTAGCCCGTTCAAAAGAAAGCGATTGTGAATATATAAGATATATACAGATGCCTGATAAGAGTGAGGATAACTAGCTTATGGAAACGATAAATCTATTATATTGTGCCAATGC
>DATCJR010000182.1 GCA_036562685.1 Clostridia bacterium
CCATTTACATTCCAATATGGATGGATTATAAACTGCTTATCCTGTTTGCATAAACTATCAAACGGCTAGATTTACATTCCAATATGGATGGATTATAAACAAAAGCAAACGGTAAATTATTTGATTGTCTTAACTTATTTACATTCCAATATGGATGGATTATAAACCCGTAAAATATATATTATTTTACCTAAAAAGCATCATTTTAATAAAGAATTAATATTATTTTTGTATTATGGTTTTATTATATCTAATATTAGCGTTAATTTTAATTAATTTCATCTGTCGATCTCCAAGTAAATATGGGTTATAAGTGTTCGACAGATTAAAGAAAACAGGATGTGTCATCTTTTGGTTCAGTTATAAATTCTTTATTAAGCCATTTTTCATTTCTACTATAAAATACTATACAAGAATCTAAATCCTTTCTTAAATATTTTTTTATTTCGTTTTTTAAGTTAATAAATTGCGACTCATTTAGCTCTCCTTCAAAAACAGAATTTTGAATATGAACCAAATATTTTTTGCATATTTTAAACACTCTATTAGCGACATTAGATTTTTGTTCTGTATTTATGTCATACACCAAAATTATATACATCTTTACCACCATATCTTAAAAGGATCATATTCTTTTTCTCCTATCAAATGCTTAATTAGTTTATATAATTCAAGTCTTATAAGATACCTATAGCTTACTATTCGGTTGAGTGTTCTATGTGTAATAGTCGTTTTAAGTCTATCATCAAAAAGTTTTAGTATTCGTTTAAAAGAACTTTCTTTTAATTTTAATGAATTAGTCTGCTTTTCAAAATCGCTCTCATCTATCATATTTTTATTAAATAATGAAAAAATAAAACGATCTACTATAAGCGGTTTGAAAACTTCAGAAATATCCAAAGCCAAAGAAAATCTTTTTACAAACGGTTCATGCAAATAGCTGATTGTAGGCGTAAGCTGAGTTTTATAAATTTCTGTAATAATCTTGTTATACAGCAAGCTGTTAAACAATGATATCAAAGAGTTAATCATGTTGTCGGGAGGTCTTTTTACTCTTTTTTCAAATTCAATATCCTTATTAATTATTATCTGCCATTGCTCATAGTAGTTTTTTCTGATATTCCCTTCTATGCCCATAACAGAAGAAATACTATCCATATATGATAATTGAGTCATTAATTCTGAAATTTCCTGAATACTATTATCTAACTCTTTTCCTCTAGTGTTGTAATATTTTAGGTTCCTTAAAATATTGTCTGCACTTCCAGACACAAATAATTTTGCCAATTTCAAACGCTTATTCAATATTTCATAATGCTGAATTTGATTTACTAAAAGCGCTCCTGACAAATTACTTTCTTTTGGATAATAGGTTCCAATATAGTGTTCATAATAATTAAAAAAATGAACTGCTATTTTGTATTTGGATAAAAGATTAAGTAAAGCAGTATTAATATTCAGCTCACCAAAGACATAAATATCATATACCTTTTCAATAGGAATATCTGATATAGTTCCGTCTTCAGTACTAAGACGTAAAGTATTATCTTTTCTTTTCAATTCACCGTTTGAAAATAAATAATAGCTGTTTTGCACATATCACCTCACATGCAGCGTACTTTCAAATAAAGCATAATTCATAATAAGCGCAGCTCTTACATATTTTTGATTCTAATGTTTGTGGCGGCAGCTTATAATTTAAAATTTTTTCAATTTCAGCCAAGCATTTTTCAATTTCCTGTATTCCTTCATCATCTAAAAATACATCAATGCTTTTTTTTGATAAAGGGACATTTATTTTACCCTTTATGTTTTTTAGTCCGCGTTCTTTTAAAAGATAAAGATAATATTTAACTTGCATTATCGCAGACTCAAGCATTTTATCTGATTTTTTAATTTCATAGACTGTATTATTTTTTAGATAATCTATGTTAGCGAGATCCTCAATGAAAAAATTATGTTTTTCATCTTCATACGTGCTTTCATCTATTACCTTACCTATATTAACAAGTTCGCTTTCATTTTCCATATTAATTTTATGAAAACAGAGCCATAATTTTCTTTGGCATAAGCAGTAATAATTGACCATAAGTCCTGTTATTTTCATAATATGTTGCTAACCTCATCATCAATTTGATTTAGCAAGCCAAGTTTATCGTCATATTTAAGATCAACATAATAATAATCGGTGTCTGAAAGTTTGCTGCATGTTATTTTTTGATTGTATTGAATTGCGTTAAAACTAGAATAAGGTATAGATAGGCTGTATTCTTTTATAATTTCATGTTCACGTCTTTTATGACTGTCTTGCTGCATGCTGTTTTGTTCTAGTTTTTGAGTTAATTTATTTCTGAATTTTTCTGGAATAATGTTGACATTGAGTATATCTCTGAATTTTTGCTTTACTTCTTTTTCTTCTAATGCCCCAGGTATAATTTTTTCTAAAAAATCCAATCTGGCTTTATATTTTATATAAAACTCAGTATTGATTATATTGTCTTTTTTATAGACCTGGTCTATATACTCTAGCTTATTCTGTTCAGAAAAAACTCCTGTATATTGACTTAGATATTGTTTGCTAAGAAAAAATATATCCTTGTCATATATGCCTTTATATATATCAGAATTAAGGACAAAGACATTAGGCTCAGATAAGTTATATTCTCTTTTTCTATAACATCTTCCCAATCTTTGCAAAAGCGAATCTGCAGGGCACATATCTGTATATAAAACATCAAAATCTATATCCAGGCTCGCTTCTACTATTTGAGTGCTTATACAGATACAGGATTTAGGCAATTTTTGATAGTTTCTGATTTCGTCTTCTCTAGCTTTGCGATCGTTTTTTAGAAAACGCGAATGCAGCAATACTATTTTGCCAAAAAAATGTTTTTCTACTTCTTGAAAAACGCTTTGCGCTCTTTTGACCGTATTGACAATTATCAAAACTCTTTTTTGAGACTTGGCCTGTTCGCTTATCGCTTCAAAATCAAACTCCTTATCATCGATTATAGCAATGTTGTGCCTGATTTTGTCCATAAGATATTTTTGAGGCTCCAGGGCGGAAATTCCGAGTCCTTTGAATTCATCTAGAAGATAAGGAGGCAATGTTGCTGTCATAATGCAAAACTTGCCGCCCAATTGCGTGATAATTTTGAGCCCGTATATTATACAAGCCAAAACACCTGGGCTGTAAGACTGAATTTCATCAATGACAATACGGCTGTACTTTAGAGTAGCTGTAATTATTTCGCTTCCAAAATACTTAAAAACAAAGGTAAACAGCTGATCTATTGTACTTATAGTCAATGGATAAATATAGGCTTTTGACCTTTTTTGGAACAAAAGTGCGTCATTATAACTGCTGTCGTCCTTATCAACATCCAAAATGAAGTCTATTGTATCCGAATGAAGGTGTCCAAGGCTTTGACCGCTTATGTAATTATTTTTAATAAACCTAGTATATAGTCCATCTATGGAAACTTTTAGGGGCAATGTGTAAAAGGTCTTATTTTCCCCTGCCCACAATAATGCGCCTTCTGTTTTGCCCGAACCTGTAGAAGCAATAACGATTATATTTTCGTCTCTGTTGTTTAACATATACTGCTGACAAGGATTGGGTTCAAATTTTTTCAAAACATTTTTAGACACATCTATTGCCGGCAGTTCTACGCCTTGAGAATATGTTTGGTCATTAGACGATGCCGCATAATCTATTTTGTTGAGCATGCCTTTGATTACAGCAAATCGCCAATAGTCCTCATCTTTTAGACGCTTATTTCTTAAATTGCCTTGAATAATCGACTCTACAAAAAAATGAATTTTTTGGTCAAAATAACTTACCAAATAGTTATTAATATAGCCTAAGATTTCTTGATCTGACGGAAACTTTCGGTTGTGATGATTATATATTGCTCTTAAAATTGCTTTTGCATAATCTTCGTCAAATTCCAAAACAAGCTGGTTAAAATCAATAAAAGCACAGCTCAATATACCGTGAGGGATTTCTCCCTCTACGGTATATTTGCCTTCATTGATCTTTTTTTGAAAATGCGGATTTTTCTTTCCGTCATCATGATGCTTTATGGCAAATTTTATGCTTTCTAGCTCTTTAAATGAAAAATATTTTCCATAAGCATTTACAAACTGTTCAAACATCGCCTCAGCCTTGGCTATATGCTCTTCTAAAGTCTGGTCAGGTTTGGCTTTATATACTGTCATATGAAAAACACTCCATTATCCGTATGCGCTTCTTTATATGCGCCGTCCTTGAAGCTTAACATCTTATCACTTTTGACTTGGTAGCATTTTATTTTTTGCCATACACGAGTGTTATCTTCTTGGCTAAGCGTATAAACTTTGTTAAGGTTATGAACGGGATATGTGAGTTCTTCGCTTGCCATATCTACAGGAATATAAGCATCATATTTTAGATACGCCCATGAAGCAGGTTCAATTTCTACAATGCTCACTTCGTCTATGCGTAACAAATCCTCATATCTTCCAAGAGCGGGATATATTTCGGGATTTTTTAGCTTAGAAAATATAACATCAAAATCTTCATCGTTTTCAGGCAATATATGAATCAAAAGATTAACTCCTATTAATAAAATATTATTGCCCAAACCTCTTGTTATACCGTCATATCCGCCTTTTAGATTGCGCACTTTATATTGATGTCTTTCGGGTTCATAGCTTGTCCCAAAAAAGTATCGCGTATATAAATCTTTGGTCAATGTGCTATGAATGCCTTGAATGCTTATTTTCAACGGATGATACGATTTGAAACCGCATACATTGTGTAGCATACCTATAACCGTTGAGGGCGCAGGCAGCAGATAACTCTCACCTACATCTATTGCTGTAGGTTTTTTGTAATTGGCGTATGTCTGATACGCCTTTAATCTGATGCACTTAAGCATAATAATCCTTTACCTTTGCTTTTAAATCCTCAAAGAATTCGTTAACACTGACAGGATTGAGGTTTTTTACGATCTCTTCTGAGTTATTAAAGCTGCCTTGAACGTATGCGATCTTAGTGTTTTTGACAGCATCCTCATCAATATTAATAGCGTCTTTTAGTCTGTCAATGTCCAAATTGTTTTTATTTAGCTTAATGCGGTCTTCAAAATAAGGATTTTTGCGTTCATAAACGCCGCCAATAACAAAAACAGGATTGAGATTTTCTCTGCGTCCGCGTATATCTCTATACAAAAGTTTGATTACATCCAATAGGTCGCAAACTCTGCTCGCCTTTTCTGTGGCAGGAATTTCTTCGATTACTTTGCCTTCGGAATCTTTTTCTATGCCCACTCTGTCCAAATCAATTGTCAATGTATACGCATAAAAAGACTTATGATTTTCACTTTGAGCAAGACTGTTATCTACACCAGCAAGACGCTTGCTAAGCCCCATATTGTTGAGAAAATCCATATCTGATTTGTAGCTTTCCAAAGATATAGCATGAGAAAGTCTTGCCACTGCATTGCGGGTAGTCGCGCCGCCTGGTTTACCCTTGCTGGTTTTCATGTATCCAAAAAGATCGATTTCGGGATACTGAGTGATAGTTGCTTCAGGCGCGAATTGAACTACGGCCTTATCTCCGCTGCCTTCTGCTTTTACCGGCGTTTTATCCCAATTAAGCTGTTGCACAATGCTGTATCTTAGTGCCTGTCTGGAAATATAAGTATAGCTTTTTCCGTCCCCGCGCGACAGCTGTTTTAGAGAAGCTATATTTCCTATGCTTTCGCCATAATTAGCGCTTTGTGCTTCAAATACAACCGTCAAAGTCAATCCATTTTTTTTCATTTTTTATTCCTCCCTTACGTCTTTTAATTCATTTTCTTTTTTATTGCTGTTTTTATCTTTTGCTCCCATCAAGCCCAATATAAAGCCTGTGGCTATCGGGTTAAAGTTGTCTGTCAAGGCTTCCAAAAATATAGAAGATGGAGTTACTTTCGTTCCTGAATAAAGCTTAAACAATATATCAAAGAACAACTCAGTATCCTCATTGCGCAAAGCATTTTGCAACTTGATGCAATTAGCATTGAGTTTGTTTTCATTGTTTTTGCCGTCATAAAAATATCTGCGCAACTCAGCGCCTTCTTCTAAGGCAGCATTGCTCAAAAACCTTAACTGTTTCATTTTTTGTTCTACCTCCGTATTTATTTGAATATTCAAAACTACATTAGCTTCAAAGACATAGCTATAATCTCCATTGGACTCTTTTAACAAATAATTGATGATTTCATATAAGTCTTGTCTGTCCAGCAGTTTGCCAAGTACGGCGTATTGCAAAGGCTCTCCAAAATAACGGGCATAACTTTTGGTAAGCAAATTGATTTCATTTCTGCATTTTATGATAGTATCCAAAGTGTTTCTATCAATGATATCAATAAGATAAATGCTCTTATCGCTGTTTAGGCTATGTCTTACCAAAACTTCCAAAGAATGATATTGTCCGAATTCTTGCGCCTTTTGCTCGCTTTCTTCAAGAATTAATTGAGAAATAATTTTATAACGGTAATTGCCTTCCCTTTCATTATCACGGTTTTTGATATTGACTTCTTGCAGTTGCTTTATATCAGTACCGCTATTTATAAAGACCATATCCTGTCCTATCTGATTAAATCCCAAAACAGTACATGCATAAATAAAATTACACAAAGGACAAATGCTCAAATCATGTTTAAAATTCCAAAAGGCTGATTTCTTTCGATTGACATCAATTCCAATATCGTTGAGATAAGAAAATGATGTAAGGTCGTTATATTCTATACCGCATATTGCACAGCTCTTTTTAGCTTTTTTGTCCAGATTATCCATCATTTTCTTAAGAGGCTGCACAAACACCCTGTCAAAGCTCTCTTTAGGATGCACTTTAGCCTCGTTTTTGTTCAAAAATGATATTCCATCCCATATCTGACGAACTTTGGTGTATATAATGCTCTTTATGTATATCATTTTTTTAACTTCATTTTTTTCAAACTCAGCTAAAAGACGCCTTAACAACGCTTGTGCGCTCTCGGCTTGTTCTTCCTTATTTAACTGCTCCGCAATCTCCAAAATATCAGTTTCAAAGCCGCTTTTTAACAAAGTCTCTATTCCTGTTTTTATACTTGCCTGCAAAAACCTTTTGGCTATTTCTTTAACACTTTTTATAAACTCTTTCTCATCATAACTTTTAGAATCCAGCAGCTTTTGAGCTTGGTTTATGGCATTAAAAATACCTGTGGATTTATAAAACTTTTTGATGCACAAATCAATAAATGCTTGTCCCAAATCCGCTTTTATTAAATCATCGCTCTCTATTGACAATACAGGTCCATGGATAATGTAAGAAATATTACATTCTTCCAAAACATCCAAAAAACCAATTATGCCTGCATTATAGACTGTGTTGTCGGTAGTAATCTTAAGCGTCATATCATGCCCCCTTGCTCAAAATATTAAAACAGCCAAATCCGCAAGATCTTTTGGAGCCGATGCCGTCTTTATACAGCTTGTTGATCACATCTACATCACCTGACAGCTCAAATATTCCATAAGAACAATTAACCTTATCATCCAGGCAATTCACTACAGTTCTATGCGCATTGACAGGTTTCAAACTTATGGATACATCTTTTCCAATTTGGTTTTTTACGATTATGTTGAGCTTTTCTTCAAAATCCGGACTGGTATAATCCAAATAAAAATCTTTATTAGTTTCACGGTTATGGTTTCTTACCAAAAGCGGACTTAAAAATTTTATAATTACTTTATCTTCTGTGATTTCTTTTAGCAATTCAAAATCTACCGAAATAAGCATCATAGTGTTGCCCAAAGGCATAGGATACGGCTTGAATTTGCTTTTTTTAAGACATGCTTGAAGTTCAATCAAAAACGCACTGTCTGAAGATGATATAATTACATTGCATATATCATTGGTCAGCACAAACACTTCGCCGTCAGGCTTTGCCCCAGGCAAATATGATGCAAAAGTAAAGGGTTTTGAAATATTGCTTGAATAAAGCTTTTCAAAAACTTCGGGATACTCTTGACTTAAACACTTTTTGATGAAAGATGCAAAAAGATTGTTATGTCGAATTGTTATACTGTTTTTCTCAAGCTTAAAAGCAAGCTTTAGTCTGTAAATCAAAATTTTATACCTCCTCCTTATCTAATTTTTTTCTTCAATATGAAAAGACTACTAAATTTGAAAAATTCAAATCTTATTAAAACAACTTTTTACATTCCAATTTGGTGATACTAAATTCCTAGTTGATTTAAAAAGAAAAGCTTTGTTGTTACATTATTATACTATACAAATCTATATTTAACAAGACTTTTTAGACAAAATTTTTACGTATGAAAATAATGTTTAGCTTTTAAATATCAAAAAAGCCTATCAAAATTATTTGATAGGCTTTTTTAGATTTCAAATTCTTATTAAATTAAAATTATCTTGATTCGCTCTTATATAATTTATAAAGAATATTAAGCGTTCTAAAGACCATAGCGTCCGAGAACTTTCTTAGGTTAAGTCCTGTCATTTTTTCTATTTTGTCCAATCGATAGATCAAAGTGTTGCGGTGCATATACATTATTCTTGCGGTTTCACTAATATTAAGGCTGTTATTCAAGAACTGGTCCGCAGTTTCCATAAGCTCTCGGTCTTTTAAAACCGCTAATGCACTCTTATCTAATGACATATTGAGATACTGATTGACCTTGTCTTGGGGCAGGTCTTCTAACAGTTTTATCAAAAGATAGTCTTTATAAGAATAAACTCTTGAACTTTCTTCAATTAATTTTCCTAGTCTTACCGCAGAAATGCTCTGAGAATACATAGCAGGTATGGAAATATAATCTTGTGCAATGCCGCCCACACCTATATATACTGTTTTGGAAAGTTCCTGCTGAATATTATCCACAACCATTCGGGCAAATTCACCTGCCGATTGATAATCATCATCTACGCCGCATGTTTTCAAAACCGCGATGTTGGCTTCCTGCATAGGAACGATAATATCAGGTTCTCTTAATAATTCGTTTAAAAATTCCAAAATGTCTTTTATGTCTTTTGATTGGCATAAAATATTAATGACATAAAAAGACTGATCCAAAAGATTGTATTTTTCTTTATACGAAATAATCTTTGACGATTCAAGACTGCCCATAAGCAGTTCTTTATAAAAATCCTGTTTGTTTAAGGTGTTTCCATCTGTTTTGAATGAGGATTCCAGCAATCTTGCTACCATAAAGGCATAGTTTTTGGACACCTCGTTTGCGCCCATAATTACGCCTATATAATCTTTATTTAAAAGCTGCACTAAGAAGTATGTAATATTTTTTGCCTTGTCCAAGAATATGCTATCATTTTTTAGCAATTGCTCCACGCTCATATCAAAATGATATGACGGTTTTTGGTCTTGCGTGCTGACAAGACGCTCTCCTTTCGGGGTAAATATATCAATCTCCAATCCTGTGGATTCTTGAATAGGCATTATTACATCTAATATTGCTTTTAACATATCTCATCCAAAATTAATTATTTTATTTCATATGAGGATCTTTTTCTATATCCATTATTTTTTCTACTCGTCTTTGATGTCTTCCGCCTTCAAATTGGGCAGAGAAAAATCCTTCTAGTATTTCCCAAGCTACGCCAGGTCCTATTACTCTTTCGCCCATGCACAAAATATTGGCATTGTTGTGTTGTCTAGCCGCTTTTGCACAAAAACTATCAGTGCATACCGCAGCTCTGATGCCGCGTACCTTGTTGGCCGCAATGGATACGCCTATGCCCGTTCCGCACAAAAGAATGCCCATTTCGCATTCGCCTGAACTTACAGCATGTGCAACTTTTAATGCATAATCGGGATAATCTATGCCTTCGACTTTTTCAAAAGCTCCGAAATCCTTATAAGGAATATTTTTTGAATTCAAAAATTCTATGACTGTTTTTTTCAAATTGAAAGCTGCATGATCGTTTCCTAAAGCTATCATTTTTATCTTTTGCTCCTAAAAATTAAATGTTTTTATTATTATATAGCCAAATGCCTTTTGATTGCAATGTCTATTATCATTTTGATAATTCGTGTATAATTATCTTAATTGCGTTTTCCAAATCCTTAGCGCATTTTATATAGTCATCTAAACTGCCGCCGTAAGGATCATTGATTTCATATCCCAAAACTTCGGACATAGAATATACATTTTTGAAATACGGCTGTAACTGCGCCTTTTGCCTGTCAGTCATAGTAAAGACAATACCTGCTGTGTTTAAAATATTCTGGTTAAGCTGTTTGGACAATCTTGATTTTGGCGGAATATAGCCTAACTGTTTTAGCGCTTCTTTTGCGTTAGGGCTTATCTGCTCTTTTTGCGCATATAAGCCTGCGGAACTTGCCTTAAAATTCAAGCTTTGATTTTTTGCCAAAGTCTTGAAAATCACTTCCGCCATAGGCGAACGGCAGGTATTGCCTGTGCAAACAAACAATATCTTTTGGGAAGGATTAGATTGATCCATAAAATTCATCCCTTTATATTATATTTTTACCTGCAGCCTTTTTCATCCTTGAATTTACGCTTACCCCCAATCCTTCTTCAGGACAAGCATAAGCAATTATAACTTCGTATTCCTTTTCGAGTTCTCTTAATAGCCTAAACAGATTGTGAGCCGCATCTTTGGCGTCTATGCCCAGACTGCAAAAGTTTTGATAACTTTTGGGTGCTGGAAGCGTATTGTTTATCGCAATAACTACTGTCTTTTTGGGCTGGCAATCATTATATAATTTTTCCACCATTTCGGCTTTGCCGTATGATACATAATACATTTCAGCATTGGGCGCGTAATGGCGGTATTTCATACCAGGTGCGATAGGCTTTTTTGAATCTGTGGTATTGGCGCTCAGCTTAAAACCCAAAACCTTTTCTATTTGTTCTTGAGTTACTCCGCCATACCTTAATATAACAGGTTTTTCGCCTCTTGCGTCTATTACGGTGGATTCAAGTCCAATAGTACAATCTCCGCCGTCCAATATAAGCGGAATCTTGCCTTTCAAATCTTCATATACATCCATGGCCGTTGTAGGGCTGGGACGAGTAGAAGTGTTGGCTGACGGTGCGGCTATCGGCACGCCCGCCGCTTTCAAAAAGGCATTTGCGGTCTTATCCGACGGGATTCTAACCGCTATAGTATCAAGTCCAGCGCTTATAACAGCAGGTATGCTGTCTGCTCTATCTAATATCAAGGTCAATGCCCCAGGCAAAAAAGCATCAATAAGCTTTTGCGCTAATGGCGTTATCCTTTTTGCCACGTTAAGTATTTGAGAAACATCAGACAAATGCACTATCAAAGGATTGTCAGCAGGTCTGCCTTTGACTGCAAAAATGTTTTTTACCGCTTCAACATTATAAGCATCTGCTCCAAGTCCATAAACAGTTTCTGTCTTAAAAGCGACCAAACCACCTGTTTTAATAATATTGCTGGCTAATTCAAGCGATTGTTCATCAGGTTTTTTAACAAGTGTTTCCATTCTTATTTCTTCTCTATATCTTGTGTATTGTCGGTATTTACTTCTTCATTAGATTGAATATCTTCAGAATCTATTATATTTTCATCCAAATCTTGATTTTCTTCGTCTTGATTTTCTTCGTTTATTCTTTTTAGAAGTTCTTCGGTGTTTTGCTCTCTCTTTTTAAAGAACCATACAATGCAAGCCAAAGGCGCTCCTATCACTAGGCTGAAAAGTGCAAGCGCATTTAAAGGCTCTTTAAATCTAAAATACAAGCCTACCGTAAAGAAAATCGCAAAAGCAAACAAAAATACCGCTGCTATTATTGCTATAATTTGTAATGCTTTTTTACTCATGTCTGTTTATCCCTAATGCCGCTGCACCAATTATTCCTGCATCGTTGCCAAGCGTAGCTGTAACTATTTTTACAGTGGGTACCAAATCCTTGGCATAGATGTTTTTATCCAAATGCTCTTGAAGCGGCTTTGTCAAATATTCACCTTGAGCGCATACTCCGCCGCCCAATATGATGAGATCTGGTCTAAAGATGTTAGCCATATTGGTCAAACCTTCGCCCAGATAATATATATATTTATCTACAACTTCTTTGGCTGTCTTATCTCCAGTTTTCATGCATTCAAAAGCTGTTTTTCCGCTGGTTTTGTTTATATCTCCGCCTACATACTGCCACATACTGCTGTCAGGATGCTTTTGCATGGCTTCTTTGGTAAATCTTATCAAAGCTGTAGCTGAAGAATAAGCTTCAAAACAATCCACTCTTCCGCATGTGCATGCATAGCCTTCGCCGCCTAGTCTTGTATGTCCAAGTTCAGCACCCGCAGAATAATTGCCTTCCAAGAGTTGTCCGTTTACTATAACGCCGCCTCCTATGCCTGTCCCTATGGTAATAAGTACGATATCATTATGACCTTTGCCTGCTCCAAACATCCACTCGCCCATCGCTGCGGCGTTGGCGTCGTTATGTACATAAGCTGAAATGCCGGTAAGAGAAGTAAGTTCTTTAGCTAATGGAACGTTTTTCCAATTAATGTTATTGGTATAAATAACTGTTCCTGTTTTGCTGTCTATTGAACCCGGAGAACCAATGCCTATTGCCTTTATATCATCCATCTTAAGATTCAATTCGGCGACTAAGGTTCTGATGGTACTATCAATTTCTTTGATAATCTCTATATGCGGTCTTTCTACCAAAGTGGCAAAAGAAGCTTTTTTTAGTATATTGCCTTCACGATCAACCACTCCGACTTTTATATTAGTACCGCCGATATCAACACCAATATAATACATTTTTCCTTCCTTTAAACAATATATAAATAATTATAACATAACATTGTCAAAAACCTTATCTTTTAGAATTGATTTGTCGTTTTAATAACAAAGAATTTGTTACTACTGAAACCGAACTCAAAGCCATAGCCGCACCTGCTATCATCGGATTAAGTATTCCCAAAGCCGCAAGGGGAATTCCTATACAATTATATATAAACGCCCAGAAAAGGTTTTGCTTGATTTTGCTTATTGTACGTTTACTTATACGTATTGCGTCAGCAACCTTTTTCAAATCGCCATTCATAAGCGTAATATCGCCGGCTTCTATTGCTATATCCGTTCCTGTTCCCATGGCAAAGCCTACGTCAGCGCTAGCAAGTGAAGGTGCATCGTTTATTCCGTCGCCTACCATTGCCACGACCTTTCCGCTCTCTTTGAGCTTTTTTATCTGCTCTTCTTTTTGCGCGGGCAAAACTTCTGCAATATAATCAGAAATTCCTGCTTCTTCAGATGTTAGTTTGGCTGCATGTGCGGTATCGCCTGTCAGCATTATTGTCTTAATGCCTTGTGCGTTTAGTTCCATTATTGCGTTTTTGGCGTTTTGCTTGATTGTATCTGTTATCAAAAAGACTGCGCTCAAAACATTATTTTGACTCATAAAAACCGCAGTGCCGCCTTTTTGAGTATAGTCTTCATAGCCTTGCGTATCTACATTGTTTTCTTGCATAAATGCAAGATTGCCTGCCAATACTTTGGTTCCGTTTACTTCTGCTTTTATTCCTCTTCCTGCAACAGAAACAAAATTTTGAGGCTCAATATATTTTGCCCCCATGCTTTTGGCTTTTTCCACAATGGCTTGCGCAAGCGGATGTTCAGACTGCATTTCAACAGACATAATTATATCCATTATATTAGATGCATCTTTATTTACTTGTACTATTTCTTTAACCTGCGGTCTGCCTTCTGTTATTGTGCCAGTCTTATCAAAAACTACGATCTCTATATTATGAGCGCGCTCAAGTATATCTCCGCCTTTATAAAGAATACCTCGTCTTGCAGCTCCGCCCGTTCCTACCATAATAGCGGTAGGTGTTGCAAGACCCAAAGCACAAGGACAAGCAATCACAAGCACGCTTACCGAATGAATCAAAGCGGGCTCAAAACCTATAATAAAGACAGAAATTATAAATATCAAAAACGCTATGCCTAATACAGCAGGAACAAATATGCCCGAAACCTTATCGGCTATTTTTTGAATGGGTGCTTTTTTGCCCTGTGCCTGTTCAACAAGCTCTATTATTTTGGAAAATACAGTGTCTTTACCTACTTTTGTGGCTCTATATTTCACAGCACCTGTAAGATTGATCGTTCCGCCAAACACTTTATCAGACGGCGCCTTGTCAGACGGAATACTTTCGCCTGTCAGCATTGACTCATCTATTGATGTAGTTCCGCTCTCTATGATTCCGTCAACTGCTATCTTTTCACCAGGCTTTGCCAATAACAAATCGCCTTCTTTGATATTGTCAACATCTATCTCTAGCTCAATTCCTTCAGGCGTAATAAGTCTTGCCGTTTTTGCCTGAAAACTCATAAGCTGCTTTAATGCATCCGAAGTATGGCTTTTTGCGCGGTGTTCTAAAAATTTGCCCAAAAATACTAAAGTTATAATTATTGCGGACGATTCGAAATACAAATCCACATTGCCGTGATGACCATGACTTAAAAAAACTGCCATGTTATATATGCTCAAAGCGTAAGCCGCGGTAGTCCCCAATGCGACCAAGACATCCATATTGAGACTTTTGTATTTTATAGCTTTAAATGCTCCCACATAAAAAGTCCAGCCTGTTCCAAACTGAACTATTGTTGCAAAAGCAAATTGAATATATAAAAATACAGGCTCATTAAGAAAATGCCCTGCACCTGACATATGAATAAACATAACAGACAATAAGGGCAAAGCAAATACAGCAGAAACTATAAAGCGTATAAGAAGATTATAGTATTCTTTTTTTTCTATTGCTCTTTTTTGGTCCTTGCTAAGATCAGCATGCAAAAAGGCTTTATAGCCTGTGTCTTCTACTACCTTTATTATCTGATCGCTTGTAATAACTTCTTCGTTATATTCCACAAGCATAGAATTGGTCGCAAGATTGACATTGGCGCTTTTTATACCCTTGGTGCGCTTTAGTGCCTTTTCTATTCTTGCTGAACAAGCAGCACATGACATTCCAGAAATTTTATAACTTTGTACTCTCATCAAAAATCCTTTCTAAAAAAATAATATTCCCAAAAATTTGCTTTTTTAGGAGTATAAAAAAACCTAAAATTAAGCAACTAAAAGCTTTTATTGATTTTGATTAGGTCTTGCATTATATCCTAAGGATTCAACTGCATTAATAATATCTTGGTCTGTCAATTTATTTTCATCATATTCTACTGTCATAGAATCCAATGTAATTTTATATGATTTTACGCCTTTTAACTTTTTTACAGCTTTGGTTACTCTTGCAACACAATTTTCGCATGCGAGATTGGTCAATATAAAATCTGATGTTTTCATAATTACCTCCTTATTTTCAGCTAATTATAACATCATATCAAATACTTGTTAAGTAATAGAATTACATTAATAGTGTTAGCAAATCTAACTAAAAAATAAATCAAACCTTTAACATAAAAGTCAAAGCGTCATAATATATTCCGTCAACTAAACGCTTGTCCTTTTTTCTGTCAACTTCAACAAAACCCAACGACTTGGCAAGTGCAATCATTCTCAAGTTTCCAAACCATGTTTGAGTAAATAACTCTCTATAACCTTTTTGCTTGAAATAATCTATAAACAATAGCAACGCTTCTTTTCCATAGCCGCAGCCTCGATACTCTTTGGGAGGTATATCAATACCCACTGCAAGATGAGAGCCGTTTTGAGAATATTCAAAATTATCGTCAATATCATAAGACGATACCCATCCTATATGAATATCGCTATTTTTTTCTACTATTTGAAAGGACCACCTAATATCGTCGTCCGTCTTGGGAGTAAGAAGTTTTTGAGTCATAAAATCTATGTATTTTGCCGCATCAAAATCATTTTCTTCCCAAGGTGCATCCCATTTTAGCCATTCGGTTTCCATGGTGTTCCAATTAATATGATCGTTAATATCGCTAAATATATAATCTCTTAAATAAATCTTCTTTCCTTGTAATACCATAAAAATCTTTAATCTTTTAGTTTATTGCCGCAGTTAGTACAAAACTTCTGCTCTTCCTTTATTTCGCTATTACACATAGGGCATCTTAATCTGTTGTCTTCTCTATAAACCTTATATTCTTTTTCCTCTTGTTCTTGATCTAGGCTATCAGTATAATATGGCGTATAATTATGTTTTTGGTCTTTACCTTTTATTCCTTTTACTAAGTTATAAATACCTAAACTCACAAACAAAAATCCAAAGGCAGGAAAAATAATTTTGACAAACCACATTTCTCCAGGTGCCATACTGGTCATACCTATTGCCATAGCTGTCCATAACGAACCAAAAATTATTACAAATATATTACCAAAAACATCTCCGCCTTTACCTTTCATTCTAAAAACCTCCTAAACTAATCTTTTAAACGATAGCCGCAATTAATGCAAAACTTTTGATCTTTATCCACTTCACTATTGCACATAGGACATTTTAATATATTTTCACTATAATTATTATTTCCCGAATTATATTCATGTGAATGACTGTCAGAATACGGCATGTCGGTATGGTCTTTTGGAATATGCTCTTTTTTATTTACTACTTGCAAAATTACTTGCACTATTCCAGTTATTATACAGATTATACCAATAATATTAAAAAAAGAAAAGGAAGGAAAAATATAAAAAGATTCAAAACGATCAGATATCATCGAGCACCAAATTATGCCGAAAATAATAGAAGTAATCCCGCCGTATTTTGCTCTACGAACTTTCATATTAAATCCCCACCTAAAAAACTATTATATAAATAGTATATCATTATTAATTTTTAAAGATAAGAAAATAAGGTTAAAGAATAATTAAAAAACAATTAAAATCTTTTAATTAAAATCTGTATTGGTCAAAAAAGTTTTTTGATTAAGATAAGACAATACTCCGTCTTTAAATTCAAACGACAAGCTGTACGCTTTGAGCCTTTGGGTCTTAGCTTTTAATTGATTGTTTATTTTATAATCGCCGTATTTGCCGTCGCCTATTACAGGATGTCCTATAAACGCCATATGCGCACGTATTTGATGAGTTCGCCCTGTATATAAATACACATCTATTAATGAAGTTAGTTCCAATTCTTTAATTACTTTATATCCCGTTTTTATGGAAACATAGCCGTCTTTTGGGGTTTTGCTGATAATGACTTCGGATTTACTGCTGTCTTTAAAAAGATATGCCGACAATGTATTTTCGGGCGGATCTAAAAACCCGGCAACTTCTGCTCTATAAATCTTATGCACCCTTTTTTGAAAAAAAGCAAGGTCAAGTTCTTCTTTGGCTATGGCGTTAAGCGCAAACACCATTATGCCTTGTGTGTTTTTGTCTAGTCTGTGAACAGCTAAGGCATTATAACCCATATTTTGAAGAACAGTTGTAACCGAAAATTCTCCTTCGGTTTCCAATCCTGCCGGCTTGTCTACTATTACTATATTATTGTCCTGATATATTATTGGTATTGTTTTGGTTAAAACAGAAGATGGATTTTTTGGAACATATATCTTGATTAGATCATTTTGATTGACTACGACATCTTTGTTGACTCTTATACCGTTAATCAAAACATCTTTTTTTCGCAAAATTTTCATCAGATTATTATATGAAACATCATGCCCATGTAAAGATAGGGACTTAGATAATTTCATAGGTTGTTTTGAGTGTTTGTATTCTATCATTGTTTTTTTATTAATTTTTGGTTATTAAACATAAATGCCGTACGGAACATAAGCAGCATAATTATTATGCATGCTGGAATGATTATAGCATTAGGCGATAAAATAGTAAATAATATTGTCAAACCAAAAACCAACATAGAAATAATATAGGCAGTAATAGTATGCATCAAAATAGATATTATTGCCCATTTTTTGCCTAGCTCTCTGCTGATTGCCGCAATAGTCGCAACGCATGGAGTATATAAGAGCACAAAGACCAAAAAGGAAAAAGCCTGTGAAGATGAAGTAAATATTGCATTTATACCGCCAAGCGTCGTAATCACTGAAACAACAGTCTCTTTGGCGACAAATCCGCTCAAAAGCGCTGACACCGCCTGCCATTTGGTTATGCCTAAAGGATAAAAAATAGGCAGCAAAAATTCTGAAATATTTTTCAAAATACTATTGCCTGACAAGCCTACATATCTAAAAGTCCAATTAAAACTAGCCAAAATCCAAACGATAATATTAACCAAAAACAGCACAGTACAAATCCGTATAAAAAAGTTTTTAACTTCTTGAATGACGCTTTTAAATACTCTTTTAAAAGAAGGAAACCTATATGGCGGCAATTCAACAAAAAAGTCATTTTCCTTAACATCGATTTTTAATATCTTGTTAAGTAAAATCGCTACTAAACACGCAGTAATTATACCACCTAGATATAGCGAAGTTATTACTAGATATGTGTTTTTTTTAAAAAACACGCCTGCTATTGCTAAAAAAACGGGCATTCTCGCGCTGCATGACATAAAAGGCGTTATCATTACAGTCTTTAGTCTGACGCTTGGCTGTTCTATGCTTTTGGATGTAAATACAGCAGATGCCGAGCACCCAAAACCCATTAGCAATGTATAAGCAGCCCTTCCGTTAAGTCCTATTTTTTGAAAAGCTCCGTCCAAAATATACGCAGCTCTTGCCATATATCCGCTATCTTCTAAGATAAAAAGACACAAAAACAAAACCGCAATCTGTGGCAAAAATTCTATCACGCTTGCAGCTCCGCCCAAAATTGCTTCGCACACCAGCTTTCTAAATCCTATCGTAGCGCCTGTTTTGACAAGTCCTGTTTCTATTCTTTTGGACAAGACTTCCAAACCTTGTCGCAAAATATCAGATAAAAAACTGCCTGCCAATTCAAACGTTACAAAAAAGACGGCTGTCATAATCAATGCAAAAATTGGAAAACTTAGGATAGGGCTTAAAATGATTTTGTCAGCGTCTATTTTTTTGAGTGGCTTTTTTGATTTTATCTTTGACATTAGTTCGTCTATTTGCTCATAAGTTTTTTGGGTGTCAAGGATTTGGATTATATTATCAATATCTTGAACTTTGCAAGATGTTTTTTTATATACGCCTGCACTTAAAATCATATCGCACAAGACATCAAGATTAGTTTTTTTCTTAGCACTTATAGAAACGACAGGAACACCCAGTTTTTGAGACATTAGATTATAATCTATTATAAAATCCTTTTGCTCGTCAGCCATATTTACGGCGATAATCATATTGACGCCCAAAGCACGAAGCTGCATGGATAGATACAAATTTCTAGACAATGCCCTGGCTTCGCAAACATTAAGCACTACATCATAGTCATTGCTTTTTAGTCGGTTTAAGGTAACCTGTTCTTCTGCGCCTGCCATTTTCAAAGAATATATTCCTGGAAGGTCTTCCAATATTATTTTCTGGTCTTTATATAAAAATGCTTTTTGTGCGCCCGAAACGGTAACGCCGTACCAATTGCCTGTATGACGATTGCTTTTGGTTAGTTCGTTAAAAATAGTGCTTTTGCCTGTATTGGCATTGCCAATCATAAGGACTTTAATACAAGACATAAAACCTCAAATACATTTTACTTCAATATTTTTTGCCAATGTGCTTCTAAGTCCCAAAACGCAGTCTCTAAATTTGATAAGCCTGCCGCCGAACAAGCCTATGTTAAGTAAAGTAACCTTAGTGCCTTTTACAAAACCAAGTTCAGTTAGTTTTTTTGAACTGACACCAGACACTCCTATAATCAATGCTGTCTGCCCTATTTTTAGATCATATATCGACATAGTAATATAAATATTAAATAAAAACCAAAATTAGTTATAAAAATCGTCAAAAACTGAAAATAAAAAAGGCAGGAATCAAATCCTGCCTTTCAAATTAAATTTAATTTAATTTATCTTAAAACAAATTTAAGAGGTTGGTTGATAAGAAGATTGTTCCCATCAAAGATGCAATCAAGCTTACAACTGTTATCTGTGTATTGATACTAGGACCTGCTGTATCCTTGAAAGGATCACCCACAGTATCACCTACAACTGCTGATTTGTGAGCTTCACTGCCCTTACCGCCGTTGTTGCCGGCTTCGATATATTTCTTGCTGTTATCCCACAAACCGCCGCTGTTGGACATAAACAATGCAAGCAACAATCCGCTTATAATATTACCAGTCAAGAATCCACCGATAGCATTAACGCCGCCTATAAATCCTACTGCCAATGTAATCAAAATAGCAAACAGACCTGCAGGAATAAGCTCTCTGATAGCGCCATGTGTTGCTATAACTATACACTTGTCATATTCGGGCACAACGCCTTCTTTACCCTCTTTTAGGCCAGGGATTTCGTCAAACTGTCTGTGGATTTCTTTTACCATTCTTTGCGCATTACGGTCAACGCCCAAAATCTGCAATGCGCTGAATACTGCGGGCACAGCAGCACCTATCATCAGGCCGAAGAACACAATAGGATCGGTCAAGTTAAAGCCTTTTATTTGTTCAGCTTGAGGCAATGCGGTATTGATTTCGCTTATAAATGTTCCTAAAAGTGCTATTACTGTAAGTCCTGCGGCACCAATAGCAAAGCCCTTGGTGATAGCCTTAACAGTATTACCAGCAGAGTCTAGCGCGTCTGTTCTTTCCAAAACTTCATCGCCCAAATTGCCCATTTCTGCAAGTCCGCGGGCATTATCTACAATAGGACCATAAGCATCGTTGCTTATAATCATACCAACTATAGAAAGCATACCTACCGCAGCCATGGAGATACCAAACATTCCATATTGCTCACCCATCGGTTCACAAAGCTTATATGCTCCCAAAGCAGAAATAGCAATACCGATCATAGCGGGCAATGCGCTTATGAATCCATAGCTTACACCCGAAAGAATAGTAAATGCAGGTCCGCTTTCACTGGCGCGTGCGCAGTTTTGAACAGGCTTTTTGGTGTCGTTGGTAAAGAAGTCTGTAACTATACCAATCAAAACGCCGACTAGAAGTCCCAATGCCGAAGCGCCCCAAATACGCCAACTGAAAGTAAATACAAACGTCGCAAGAGCCGATAGACCTAAAAACAGAGCAGTTGTTATATAAGTGCTCATGTTAAGAGCAAAAGTAGGACCGCTCTTTTTGCCCATACGTGCAAGGAATATTCCTATTATTGAAGCCAAAAGTCCGATAGTAGCATAGCAGAACACCATCATTACATTTCTAGAATCACCCATACTTGCTGCCATAACCAATGCCGCTGTCATAGATGCCACATTGGAATCAAACAAGTCAGCGCCCATACCTGCTACATCGCCTACGTTATCGCCTACGTTATCAGCAATAACCGCAGGGTTTCTAGGATCGTCTTCAGGAATGCCTAACTCAACTTTGCCTACCAAGTCTGCGCTTATATCAGCGGTTTTTGTAAATATTCCGCCGCCTGCTTTTGCAAACAAAGCAAGACTAGAAGCACCGAAGCTAAAGCCCAACAAAAGTGCGGAGCTTTGGGTCTGCATATAAACAAGATAAGCC
>DATCJR010000183.1 GCA_036562685.1 Clostridia bacterium
AACGCTCCAATCAAGGTCATAGTCAAAATAAAATACATAGTGGGCAAAATTATAGGCAAGGTTATTCTAAAAAATGTAACTGCTCTGTTGGCGCCGTCTAATTTTGCTGCTTCATACAATTGAGCAGGAATATTTTGTAACGCCGCCAAAAAAATAATCATATTGGAACTTACGCCCATCCAAACAGTGACAATAGTTACTGAGAACAATGCTGTTTTTGAATGAGTAAGCCATGTACCTGCGGGAAGTCCTAGAGATGTCAATATTTTGTTAAGAAGTCCATAGCTAGGATTCATTAACCAAAGCCATACTGTACTTGCCGCAACAGCACTTGTTACACCGGGCAGATAGTATATAAATCTAAAAATCTTAGTACCTTTAAGATTGGTGTTAGTCAGCATTGCCAAAATAAGTGAAATTGAAATATTTAAAGGCACTGCCATTAATGTATAAAACAGAATATTTATTATACTTGCCCAAAACTGCGTATCATTAAATATACGTCTAAAATTTTCTGCCCCTACATATTCCATGTTGATAAAATAAATATTAGTGTTAAATAAGCTAAGATATAAAGACATTATCAACGGAACTATGGTAAAGACTATAAAGAATATTAATGCGGGCGCAACAAAGGTATAACCTATGATGTTGCGCTTTGCATTAATTGATAATCCTCTTTTTAAAGTTTTTTCCATATCTTTCTCTTTTGTTTATGCTCTGCCCTGCATTTGTCTAAGCAGTTTGTTGCCTTCTGTTAAAATGTTGTTATAAGTTTTTAGCACAGTATCGCCTTCGTACATAAGCTGTATATACGTTCTTACAACATTGCTTTCAAACTGTTCATATCCTTCAACATTAGGACGCATCTTATAATATTGAACATAATCTATAATGTCAGTAATATTGCTGATGCTTGTAGGGCTATCCTTTTGATAAAACTCATTATCATAAAGGTCTGTTCTTGAAGTAATAACTTCAGCTGTTGTAAAATACTTTTCTTGCATTTCATCATTAAGCATCCAAAGCTTGATTACTTCCCAAGCCATATTTTTTCTTTCTTCCCATTTTTGAGTACGATTTTTTGCTGTCGGATAAACAATTGACAAACCATAACCGCCCAAAACACCGCCAAATTGACCGTTAACCAATCCATCAGAATTTTCATCAGGATTAATTACCTGCGGCTCTGTTTTGCCGATATATGTTAAGTCTCTTTTAGGGAAAGGCAAAAATTTGGTTCTCATTTTTTGAGTGGTATAGTCTGCAATGTTGTCAGTAAAATATACAGAACCGTAAGTCATAGCAAGTTTATTATTGACAAAAGCATCTGTTCCGCCCAAACCAGAAGAACAAATCTTTTTTGAATACAAATCTTTAATAAAACCTAATGTATCGTAAACACGTTTTGATTGAGGACTAGAAGTCAATTTATCTATGGGAACAAGGACTGTATCGCCATAAGATGAACTTGTTTTATCTGAATTAATTAATTCTCCACCTGCTGAATATACAAACGAAAAGAACTGTCCGTCCATGCTGGTAGTATTAAGTCCCGCAACAGTAACATTGCCTTTAGAATCATATTGAGTTAATTTCTGGGCAGCGCTCAAAATTCTGCTCCATGTATCAAGTTTGTTTACATCAATTTTGTCAGCTTCGGCAGCTGTTGCGTTATATGCATCTACAAGATCGAGATTGACATATATACCCCAAGGATCCAAATCCAGCGGCAAACCATATAATTTATCTTCAAACTTAAGTTCGTTCAAGGCTTCTTGTTGAAAAACATCTAAATTAATATTGTCTTTTTCAACAAGCTCATCGATAGGATATAAAAGATAGTTATATGTAGGTGTAGAAAATCTGTCCCATATAACAATATCGGGCATATTTTTGTTAGTCAAAACTGTAGTATTTAACGTAACAGGAAGTTGAGATAATGATTTGAATGTTAATCTAACTTTCAAATCTTTGGCTTGTTGGCTTTCATTGAATATATCTATCCATTTTTCAAACTTTTTTCCTGTTTCACCAACATATTCATCTCCGCCCCAAATGCTTAGGGTCATAAAACCATCTTTATCATAATTGCTTTGAGAATTATTTCCACAACCTAGTACTGAACTTATGGAAACAAAAAAGATAAACAAAAAGATAAAACTCTTCAAAATAGCTTTTCTCATTTTCTCCTCCTATTATTTATTAATATAACATTTTTAAATTAGTGTCAATAAGTATATCTCATTTTACAAAATGTTATAATTGTTATATACATTTCAAAAAGCTTTTAATATATCATTAATTTGT
>DATCJR010000184.1 GCA_036562685.1 Clostridia bacterium
TATTATGAAATTTTTTATCTGGTGTCAGGATCCAGTTTTCATCAATGCAATGATATAACAGAAAAAATAACTTTAGGCGATATGTTTTTGCTTCGTCCCAGCGACAAACACAGATTCATAAGACCGCCTAACTGCACACACAGAGATATAATAATGCCATTATCGTTTTTTGAAGAATGCTGCAATAATATTGATTCGGATATTTTATCTATGATAAACAATTCTTCAAAACCGCTGAAAGCCCGAATAACTTCCAACGAAATAGAATTTATAGAAAATATGATAAAACCGCTTACAATAGGCATTAATTTCAATACTAACCACAAGTTTTTGCTTCATATCTCCAAGATCACATGCACTACGTTGCTGTCATTTTTTTTAAAGCCAATGCAAGAAAATCATCAGAGCGAGGCGCCTGTATGGTATACTCAACTATTAGAAAAACTTTCAGATCCAAAAAACTTCAAATACTCTTTAAATGAACTTATATCAGATGTTTCGTATAACCAAATCTATCTTTGCCGTGCATTCAAAAAACTGTCAGGAACGACGATGATGGATTATTTTAATAAAATCAAACTTAATTATGCAAAACTATATCTAAAAACCACAAACAATTCTATAGAAACTATAACTACAGACTTAGGCTTTTCGTCGCCCAGTTATTTTCATAAGATATTCAGATCTTATATGAATTGCACTCCAAATGAATTTAGAAAAATGCAAAGCGATGACAAAAGTGAATTATAAATCAAAAGGGTCTGGGAATTACCAGACCCTTTTGATTTTGTTTTACCTCTGTTATCTTATCTTTTGTGCAATAAATGCTGCAACACAAATCAAAGTAAATAAAGTAATACTGTTAGAAGCTTTGCATCCTTTTGATTTAGGCTTAGATACTATTGATAATTCAAGAGTTGTGTTGATTTCACCGTTATCTTTCAAACTTACAGTCAATGTAATGTCGCCTGCTTTTGATGAATCAAATCCTTCAAGTTCAAACATTTCATCTTGCACGCTGAATGTCTCTGTTTTTCCGCTAGTATATGTTACCAGCACATTAACGTTGGTCAAATCTAATGCTTCGCCTACATAATATTGTGTTTTTGCATTTTGATCATCTATTGCAATAGATACAATGCTGTCTTCCAAAACTGTTATTGTATATGTAAATGTTTTTCCCTGATAGCTTACAGTTACAGTTTTCTCTCCTGATGTAGAAAAATCTACTTCGGAAACCATGGATTTGGTCAAAGAAACTATATTTTCTTTACCGCTCTGATATTTTTCTTTGAGAGTGCCGTTGGACAAATCCAATTCGGTAGAATAACCTGCATAATATTTCTTAGAATTCGAAGGTGCTGTAAATTCTACATCCACAACCTTATCCTTAACCAAAACATTAAATGTCTTTACTACAACATCTTCATAGGTTATAGTTACCGTAACATCACCTAAGGCTTCTTCTCCTGTAGCATTTTTGTCATATCCACTCAACATTGCCAAAGTTAGAGGAATATATTCCAAAACTCCGCGAGAAGTTACTTTTTTGATATATATGCCGCTCAAATCAAGGTCTTCACCCAAGGTAACATTGGCAGGAAGAAAAGCAAATCCGCCTGTTGCGTTGGTTATAGAATAATTAACTGTTCCGATTGTGTCGTAAGTATCTATTGAGTAAACCTTTATAGGATTGACATCGTTGTATGCAAAGTTTAGATATGTAAGATTATTATCATCTTTTATATCGACATTATCCATATAATACTGTCCAGCAAATATGCGTTTGCCGTTGATGAAATAGAACCAGCTTTCGTATAACGGATCATATCTGTATGTCAGATCAAACACTTCGCCTACTTCTACATCAGAGACAAAGGTTTTTTGCTCTATTGTGCCAGGCATTTTGAAAATTCTAAACGCATAATAACCATTATTTACAGTCATATACAACATAATACCGTTATGAGAAGTAGTTGTATAGCCATGGTCGTTTCCGTCCAAAAGTCCTATTCCCATCCAATTATCGGGAGATGTTAATTCTACTGACATTTTTACAGAGATAACGGCATCTGTATCGCTGATTCTAAAGCCTGTATGATATGCGCTGTGTGCCAAAATATCCACACTGTCGGTATCAGCATTGTAAGTCACATAGTTATTTCCTAAGCCGTAATTAGTATATAAAGAAACATCTTGGAAAGTAACATCAGTATAAAGTTCAGGCAATTCAACTTCTATATAAGCATTATCAAAATAGTTTATAGAATAAAGTTTGATAGGAACGCTATCGTTATACGCAAAGTTAAGATATGTAAAGTTCTTCTCATCTTTATAATCTACATTGTCAAAATAATTTTGACCGTTAAAAATGCGAACACCGTTTATATAATAGAACCAGTTTGCTTTTTCTTGGTCATATTGGAAGCTCAGGAAAAACTTTTGTCCAACACCTATATTTGATACATAAGAAGCAAATTCTTGCACTTCAGGCATCTTGAATATTCTAAAGCAGTAATATCCGTTGTTATTGGTTATATACAACATGATACCGCTTTCTGTTGTGCCAGGATAACCATGTTCTTGACCATTTAACAAACCAATTCCCATCCAGTTGTCAGCAGAAGTAACATCAACTGATAATTCTATTGTTACGTTGGCTTGAGTATCTGATACCTTAAAGCCGTTTTTATAAGCGCTGTGCGCCATAATATCTAAGCTAGAAGTATCTTCATTATAATTTATATAAGCTTCTTGTCCGCCATAAAAAGAATAGTTTGATTTGTTAACAAAATCGGTGTCGTTGATGCTTTTTTCTTCTTTTTCAATAGAACTGTCAAAATAATATACAGCATAGATTTTTATAGGGTTGACATCATTATAAGCAAAGTTAAGATAGGTCTTATTGCTTTCGTCAGTATTATCTACACCATCGAGATAATTTTGATCATTATATATTTTGGTATCGTTAATATAATAAAACCATTGTGAAGAATTCTGGTCATATTGATACTTAAGAGTAAATTTTTCTCCAGCAGCAACATTGCTTACATAAGTATTTTGCTCTATTGTGCCAGGCATTTTAAAAATTCTAAATGCATACTTATCCGCGTTTTTGGTGATATACAACATTACGCCATTATGCGTTGTGCTGGTATATCCATGTTCTTTTCCGTCCAGCAAGCCGATTCCCATCCAGTTGTCTGAAGATGAAATATCCACAGACATTTCTACAGCTATTACCGCATCGGTGTCGCTTACGGTAAAGCCGTTAGCATAACCGCTATGAGCCAAAACATCTACGCTCTTGGTCGCTTGATTGTACTTTACATATGCATTTTCTGCACCATAGCAAGTATACTTTGACCTGTCTGTAAAGTTATAATCATAATACAAAGTTTTAACTGTATCTTCTTGCTCTTGGTTTACAGCAAAAATAAAGCTGTTAAAATTGAAAAAAGTCAAAGACATAATAAAAGCAAAAGCTATTATCACAAGTCTTTTAATCTTGTTTCTCATTTATCCCTCCATCATTTGTTATATTTTATAAATACCGCTCTTTCAAAAGGCGGAATGTTAGGCTGATGTAATGCTATATAAGTCGTTCCGTCAAAATCTTCAAAAAGCATCGAATGTCCGCCGTCTTGGCCAAAATATGGTGTGTCAACATGATGCCATTTTGAAAGCAGACTGTCGCTATACGCCTGCAAAACCAAATATTTACTTTCCCTGAAGCTGGACCAAATCATATTAAGTCTTTTACCGTCATGATAAAGAAAAGGTCCGTCCGTAACATAGCAATTCTTGCCGTCTTTTTGCATAAACGGTTTTAAATAAGGATTTTCGCTCGCTCTAAACAGCAATTGCGGTTTGCCTACGGTTTCTTTCAAATCGTCAGTCAACCTTTGAGCATATATTTCTCCGTCATATACCGAAACCCATTCTCTGCAAAAGACTACATAAGGAATATCGTTTTCAACATACAATGTTCCGTCCAAACATTCCCAATCAATAGGTGTTACAGGCTTGTCGCTAAGCGGAACAAACTTGCCAGCAGGTGAATTAGACACCAGAATTTGGGTCGCTCTGCATCTGTTTTTTGCTTTAAAACTTCCAAACAGATAATACTTTCCCTTATAATAATGCACTTCGGCTGCCCAAAAATCCCTGTCTGCCCAAAACGCCTCATCTTGAAAAATTACTTTCGGCTCACTAAACCATACCAAGTCAGCTGATTCATACACAGAAAAGCTGTTGCCGGTTGAAAGTTCCTCTTTTAGCGATGTCGTTCCATACATGTAATATTTCTTGTTCTTTTTGTCTGTCAGAATAAAAGGATCTCTTATTCTTATGTCTTTTACATTAATCATCAAATACCACCTCTACCCCTTTAGGCACACTGTACTGTAAGTCAGTGATAACTCCGTCATTAGCTTTCCAACTGACCCTTATTTCACCATGCGGCGTAGGAACTACGCCTCTGCAAAATTTTAGCGTTCCTGCATAAGGCTTTATTTTAACTTTTGAATATCCAGGTTCTAAGGGCGAAACCCCCAAGATGTATTCTGTAAGGAAATAAACAGGTGCACATGACCATGCATGACAATGACTTCTGGTCATTCTGCCGTCTAATGTTATGCCGCTCCACAACTCCCAAAATGTATCTGAGCCTGCGTCTATCATAAAGCCCCAATTGTCCGAAATTGCCTGATACATTTTTTGATACTGTTTGGTGCTGCTATACACTTCAAGTCTAAAAAATTCAAAAAACGGGCTGCCAGAAACAACAAAGCCTGACGGCGGATTGGTTACAATTGTATAGCAACGCTGCAACCTTTCTTGTGTCGTTCCTTTTGAAATGTAAGCAATCGTATGAGTCTGCTGCGAAAAAACACTGCTCAATATTCTTTCGCCGTTTTTTCCGTATCTAAGACAATCAGCAAAAGCCTGTTTTTCTTCTGACCACAAGTACTTATTAATCGCTGCTTTTAACTGGTCTTTTAGTTCTTCCAGTTCACTTATTGTCTTTTCTTCTTCGTTAATCAACCGCAAGAATTTTATAGTATAATCAATAGCAAATATCACAAAGAAGTTTTGATGCGTAACTACTGCATTTTTGGGAGTATCCATTACCGCCCAGTCAAACAGATTCCAAGCACTTATTTCGTATAAACCGTCTTTATTAATAAAGGTTTTGATACCCTCAATGTCCTTTAATAAAAGTGCCCTTAGTTCTTGCGCCTTGGAATAATCGCCGGTGTACAGCATATATTCATAAACCGAACGATGCCACAAAGCCGACCAAGCGGTTATAATATTGTCCCATCCAGTAGGTGTATGAGATTGCACTAAGGGACTTACATTCAAAGAATCCCCGGCAAGTCTTAGACAATGATACCAAAGCCTGCTGTCCCCATTAATCAACCAATCGACTATTGCTTCGTTTCTGGCATCACCTACCCAAAAGACCTGCTCATAAGTAGGACAATCGACATATGTATCTTGCGAACAACATCTCAAAGTGTTTTTGCAGCACTCATATATCCTGTTAAGTTTCCAATCTGAACATATAAAATCGCCTTTATTGGACTGAGGATATACTGTTTCTATGTTGCATACGTTTTTCAGTTTTACAGGTGCGTTTTGGTTTCTGATAGTTATATAAACATATCTAAAACCTTTTGAAACCATTGCTTCAAACTTTTGATAACCTTCTTTGCATATATACCTAAAAGAGTTGTTCATCGTTTCGGCATAGTTTCTTCTAAGATCAGGCTGGATAAATTCAAAATTATGAAAGTCCAATATAGTTCCTTCTTGTGCCACGCATTCAAAAGTCTGGTATCCCAAAGTCTCTCCGCCGTAATCTATCAACAACCTGATGTCGCAGTCCTTGTGCGGATAAATGGTCAAAAAGCTGTTGGAACCAAATAATGCTTCTTCGTCTTTTAATTGACAGCGCAAATCTTTATTAACAACCTTATCGATAAGACTTTGATGAAAAATGTTATTTTTTTGCACCAAATGACTTACATCAGTTACATACGAAGAAAACTTACTTTTGATTGCATCCAGATCGCACGCTGTTGCACTTTGTGCTATTTGGTTAAGGGTATTTTCATCAACATCCATGCCCTCTACAATAACCGTTTCGCCCCACTCGCTTTCTGGATAATTGGTCCTGTCTTTGCTGTAAGGCAGCGGTCCTACCAAATAGACAGCGCCAAACTTCAGATTGACACCGTTGATATCAAGAACATTTTGGTTTCCGTAAGACACACATCTTCTACCAAAACATATAATGTTCCTGCCTTTTTTTATTTTCACCTTGCTGCCTATACCTACATCGAAGTTTTCGCCGTTAATATACAAAAAACCTAACCCCTCACAAAAATTCAGCGAAAACTCCCCTTGCTTGTCGCTTACGGCTTCGCACATCAGATAAAAATGACTTACAAAGTGCTTTGAACTGTCATTCGCGGACAATAAATACTCTCGTATGTCTATGGACAAAACAGAACCCTCGTTAACTACACCTTCTACAGCAAATATTTTTTTGGGGTAAA
>DATCJR010000185.1 GCA_036562685.1 Clostridia bacterium
TTAGAAAATCAAAAATTTAATATATGCAATAATGAATTTCTTGAAACTAAGTCTGACTCATACAAGAATATGGGCAGTTATCATGCTGTCAATACTTTTTTGGAAGGCATGCTTTATATAGTGACCTTGATAAGCGGCGGATATTTTGTTTATAAGGGAATGTTAAGTGCTGCTGACCTTGCAATATACTTTTTATATATCGGTATTTTTATCAGTCCGATTGATATGCTTATCAACTTTACCGAAATGTTCCAAAGAGGATTTTCAGGCTTTAGGCGGTATATTGAAATTATAGAAACCGTTCCTGAAATAGATGATACTAAACACGCAAAAGACATAACCGTTCAGGGCGGAAAAATTCAATATCAAAATGTCAATTTTTCTTATAACCAAAACGAACCTGTTCTTAATAATGTTTGCTTTACAATAGAACCGGGACAAACTGCTGCATTTGTAGGTCCTTCTGGCGGCGGTAAAACTACAATATGTTCGCTTTTGCCTAGATTTTATGACATCAACAGCGGAAAAATAACAATAGATGATATAGATATAAAAGACTTCAAATTAAAGTCATTACGAAATAATATCGGTGTCGTTCAGCAAGATGTATATATTTTCAACGGCACTATTAAAGACAATATTTCTTACGGCGATCCGAAAGCCGATGATGATAAGATTATTGAAGCTGCCAAAAAAGCCAATATCCATGACTTTATTATGTCCTTGCCGGACGGATACAACACCAGAGTTGGCGAACGAGGAGCCAGACTATCTGGCGGACAAAAACAAAGAATTTCTATAGCCAGAGTTTTTCTAAAAAATCCTAGAATTTTAATCTTGGACGAAGCAACTAGTGCGTTAGACAACGAAAGCGAAAGACATATTCAAGAAGCATTAGATGAACTTGCCAAAAACCGCACAACCATAGTTATAGCTCACCGGCTTTCTACCATACGAAACGCCGATGTAATATATGTAATTGACGAAGGCAACATAAAAGAAAAAGGCAATCACAAGGAATTAATGGCTCAAAACGGATTGTATGCAAAATATTACAATATGCAGTTTGAAGGAATAGATGAATTATAAATTTATAATTACCTATCAAAATCTATAAAATTTCCTTTAAAGAAATTTTCATTGCCTGTTTTTTTGGCTGTAAGCTTAAATATAACGCATCCATCGGGGCAGACAATAGTCTTACTGTATTTGCTGTCTCCCCCGATGTTTGTAAGATCTCCGCCGCTTCTTACAGCTTCCATTATCGGAAACATTGTCAGCATCACTTTAGAACAAATACCCTGTCCATCTTTGTTTACAGGACATCCGTAAGTGCATGTGTACTTGTCGCCGACTTCTTCGCCGTTTCTGCAATATCCTTCTGTCTTATCTCCGCGAAGAAATCCTACAACTTCAATTTCCCATTCATATTCTTCGTTATACCATTTTTTCATAATTTTCCCCTTCAAAAACGGTTTTATATTTCAATTATTGATATGTATTTCAGAAAAAGACAACTATTTTTTTGCAGGCTTGAACTTATATAACACTTTATATAAAGACAGATACAGCGCCAAAAATGCTCCTGTTTGAAGTCCAAATTTTGCAAGGTTAAAAGGCAAAATTATTGTGAAAATAAAGGCTGATTTGCTTAATCCCTGCAACGCGCCCAATCCATATAGCCTAATATATAACGGCAGCATCACGAAGTAATTGCTTAACATTGCGCCTGTTGTTACTACCACAATAGCAATCAAGCTTGAAATAACGATTTTGGGCTTAGTGCGTGTTTTGTAAAACATGCATGAAGCGGTCAAGCTATATAGGCAAGACAATACGAAATTAGACAATTCGCCTACAAACATAGTAGAACTGCTTGCCAAACCGACAAGATTTTTTATAAGTGCAATAAATACCGCGCTCAATGGATGTATATAAAATGCGCTAAAAATTATAGGAACATCAGAAAATTCAACATCCAAAAAGAATATAGGAATCTTAGGAAATTCTGATAACACAAGGCTCAAAGCAGTCATTACGGCAACAATGGCTACATTATAAGTATTAAGAAAGCCTATTTTTTTTCTTGTTTTGTTATCTTTAGTATAAGCATTATTTTGAATGCTAACGTCTTTTGTGTCAGTACTTAACTTTTGAGAATCTGAATTTCTTTGAATTTTTATTGACATAAAAAACTCCTTTAGTGATTTCAGGGTGGAGCTTTTTAAAAGAAAAGCCCTATTCAAAAAGAATAGGGCGCCATTAATTATTTATTATTGATGGTTCTTCTTTCATCCGGACTCTACCGTCGGTACAGGAATTTCACCTGTTCAGAACAATCAAAAATTCTTGACTGTTGTCGCGGACTTTAACCGCCGGTGGGGACTTACACCCCGCCCTGAAGATACTATTAATTTTTTATATATAATAACATATATTCATTATATATGCAACTAGTTACATATAAAAAAGCTCCTTAAAAAAGGAGCTCGGGTTGGTATGATTTTTTACTAGATTTTTAGACTATAATTTATTCTTGGATATCTGGTTCTTTTATTTCATCTTGAACAGCTTCAGATTGTTCATTTTCTTGATTTTGAACTTCAGATTCTTCTGGTTCAGTAACTTCTTCAACTTCTTTTTGGAAATCTTTAGCTAGATCTTGACTGTCTTCTCTTTTTTCTTGAGATGTTTGGGGCTTATCTTCTACAACTGCGTCTTCGGCTTTGAAATATAGACTAGCCTGTTTTGCGATTTTTGCTGCGCTTGAAGTACCAATTCTTTTTACGCCCAAATCATAAAATTCCAAAGCCTGTTCTAGCGTCTTAATACCTCCGCTTGCTTTTACCTCAACAATGTTTTGGTCTTTATCTACTCCAAGCGCGCTTTCGCTTCGTTGAGTAGCTTTGATTGTGCGTATAATCAACTTAATTGATTCTGCATCGGCAGGGCTTTGGTATCCTGTTCCTGTCTTTATGAACCTTATGCCGCCTTGAACGCAAAGTTCGGTCATTTTGATTATTTCTTCGCGCGTTAAAAGTCCCGTTTCGATAATCATTTTAACAGTTTTGCCGCGCGCTGCTTTCTTGATCTTTTTGATTTCCTTAGCAATGTATTCCCAATTGCCCTGTTTTATTTGAGAAATAGGTGCTACCACATCTACGTCTTGTGCACCTGCTCTTATTGCTTTCTTGACCTGTACTACTTTTACGTTGGTAAACTCTTCTCCCAAAGGAAAAGCTATAACAGTACCTACTTTAACAGGAGAACCGCGCAAAAGCTTTCTTGCCTTTTTTACATGCAAAGGATTGACTATAACTGCCGCAAACTCATATTCTTTGGCGTCATTGCATAATTTTTCTATATCTGCATCAACTACATCTGCACGCAACAAAGTTGAATCAATAATTTCTATAACTTCTCTGCTTTTTGTATAATCTATCATAAAAATTTTCTCCTTAGTGTATAAGATATTTAACTATTGGTGTTTTTATATCCAAGTATTCAAATATCATTTTACTTATTATATACCAAAGATAACATTATCACAATATGTTAAATATAATCTTAAAACTTCTTGATTATTTTGATACTTCAGACT
>DATCJR010000186.1 GCA_036562685.1 Clostridia bacterium
GGCAACAGCTACCGCCTAAAGGACAGGCTAAAAACCGGGCTATATGCTAGCCCGCGTAATAGCGTCTAGTTTTTAAAAAAAAGCCAGGGTGGGTCAAATTTTATCTGTTAAAAATGGGTCAATTTAAATCCGCTATTGACATTTTGATAATATAAAATTCAAAGAAAAAGATATAGACGAAATCCTGGCATCTTATTTTGTGGCCCATAGAAACCTTAATGTTTCCGAGGCCAGTAAATATCTTGTGGCCGCGTTCTATCTTAAATATCTTATTAAGGCTTACAAAAAGGTTAAAGAACATTATTTCAAAAACAACCGGGAAACTCTCTTTTTGGAGCTTGAATCGCTTGAAAAGGAAAAGAATGAATTAAAGCAGGAAAACGCAAAGCTGCAGCAGCTTATTGCAGAGCAAAAAAAACTTATTGATGAGCTAAAGCAAAAACTGGATGCGGAATATTCCAGGGCAAAAGGCGAGTTTGCTAAAAAAATAAGAAAATTAGAAAAAGAGAATGAGCAGCTTAAAGCCGAGCTGGAAGCAGACAAAAACGAACTTACCGCTTTAAGAGAACTGGCCTTTTCGCTGCAGCAGGAACCGAAACCCGATGATGATAGATCTCCTTCTGTAGAAGAAATGTGTCGGACTATAAACTCCCCTGCCATCCTTATTGTAGGCGGGTATCCTGGATGGCAAAAACAAATCAAAGATAGATTGCCTAACATCAATGTTGTCGCCGCCGATATGTTGAACTTTGATCCGGATAATCTGGGCACCGTCGAGCTTATAGTCTTTAACACCGCTTTCCTCAATCACGGTATGTATTATAAAGTTATTAATTTTGTCAGGAAAAACAAAGTGAAAGTTTGCTATATAGTCAACCAAAATATAGAAAAAGCAATTGAGCAAATATGGCAGGTATTAAATAACCGCCGGGGAGCCTACCCATTATCTATTGTTTGAATCTGGTACTTGCAGTATAATGTGATCATAAACGGCAAAAAATATAAAAAGCAGTACGCTGTTTGTTTTCCCAGCGTACTGCAAAGCCCATCCTAATCACTATACATGAGAAACAATTTTCAGCAAATCGTCCACAAAATCTTTCGCACAATCTCTAGGATACTCGATTCTGAAAATTCAGAAACGCCTGCTGTCGCTGATTAGTAATCATACCTTACTTGGACTGTTTTGGGAGTGCCGACTACGGGATACTGAAGATTTGGTGCACCATAGTTCGTAGTACTATTGAACGTTATATCAGTACCAGCATAAGTTGCTGTAGACGCCCAAGACGTTGCCGACTTAAAAACTTTATTGTCAAGGTAAACTGGACTGACAAGTCTTGGTAGCATTTGCCATTCTACTACATCGCTAGTATAATTCTCGTTGCAATAAATTCTTGGGTTGCCAGAAAGTTCGTACGAATAACCAAAACTTACGCCACCTACATCTACGGATACTCCTACGCTACCGGCAGAATATATATCTCCTGGACTATGATCTATTAGTTCATCAGCAGAATATGGAAGAGCATGCTTCACTGTAACTTCTGAAATTACACCTAATGGGTCCGTTGATGTGCATCTTGCCCACACATTGGTTGATGTGGCCAAGAAGACACATCTGGATGCGACTTTTTAACCGTAAAAGTAGGTCCTGTTGTAATTGAGGTAAGACAGGGTTTTAATGAGAAACTGCTGCTGGATGTAGTAAAGGTGTTGAGTACTCTATGTTAGGGCTGGCTTG
>DATCJR010000187.1 GCA_036562685.1 Clostridia bacterium
TCCTGGTGCAAACAATCCACCAATAAAAGGCAGTCGTATTTGTCCGCCATGCGCATGTCCGCTAAGTACCAAATCAACATTACTTTCTTTATATATTTCAACTTTGTGCGGCTTATGAGACATCAAAATTTTGAAACCTTGCGTCTGTTGACTAAGACTTTTTATGGTATTTTCAAAATCCAAGGGGCTTTGAAAAAAATCCAAATCATTTACGCCTATCAAAGTAAAAAACTCTTCGCTTTTATAAATTTGGGTGTACTCATTGTTCAGCACATTGACGCCTTCATCAATTAATCTTTGTTTTAATTCGTCATACCTTCCAAAACGGTATTCATGATTTCCACTAGAAAAATAAATAGGCGCAATATTGACAGCTTCATAAAAAAAATTCATAGCTTTATCTACATGAACATTACGACGGTCAATAATATCGCCTGTAACCAAAATTATATCGGGTTGCAGATCCCTTGTAGTTTTTAAAAGTATAGTCTGATTTACACCAAATTCTTTATTATGCAAGTCAGACAAATGCAAAATTTTGTACCCATCAAAAGCTTTACCTATCAACGGGTGCTCAAATTCAATATTTGATATCTTGGGTTTTTTGATAGTTAAGTTATTTTTCATATAAAGACCAAAAAACGATATTATGCCGCCCTAAATAAATAGGGTGGCATAATAATGATATCAAAATAACTTAATTTTAGCTACAACACTTAACAATTTTTACGTTTGTTTATTATTTCAGTAAGAGTAAATAAGCCTACACCTGCAAGGGTATAAAATACAAGACGTTGAAAGAATATCAAAGCAGAACCTGCATTTATGCTCTCAACAATTGCTAAAATTATTCCTACGAAAATTGCAGTGAATATAATAACTCTCAAAATAAAAACTAATCTATTAGCTGCTATTGATATTCCACTTAAGAAATTTTTTTCTTGTTTTTGAGGTTTTGCTTTGGGCGTGTTTTCGCCTTGTGTGGTTTCTTCAGCAATATTATCTGCCATATTTGCCTCCAGAGATTTTGTAACCTTAGATAAAAATGACAGCTACAAGCTAATGTAGCTTTATCCATTCTTTATTTGGGCTTAATATAATATATTAGCTAATAATGGCAAATATGCTAAAAAAATGACGAATTTAAGATATTTTTAGTTTAATTATCTCCAAGCATCATACGCTTATTGAGTTCGTCCAAGGCTGAGAAGCCCATTGATTTTAGACGATGGTCTCTAGCTGCTACTTCCAAAATAACAGCTACATTTCGTCCAGGCTTTACAGGAACAACAATCCTAGGCAGTTTGTGATCCAAAATATCTATTTCTTCAGTTGATGAGCCCAATCTGTCATAGTCTTTTTTGTCATCCCATTTTTCAAGATGAACAACCATATCTATGACTTTGGTACGTTTTACGGCACCGACGCCGTACATATTTCGCACGTCGATTATTCCTATGCCTCTAACTTCCATAAAATATCTAATATTTTCAGGCGAAGAACCTATAAGTCTGTCATTAACTCTTCTTATAACGACCGCATCGTCGGCAACCAATCTATGTCCGCGTTGAACAAGTTCTAGCGCGTTTTCTGATTTTCCTATGCCGCTTTGACCTGTTATCAAAACACCTACACCATACATATCTATCAAGACGCCGTGCATAGTGATAGTAGGCGCCAATAAGTCATTAAGATATGTACTTATATCATTAAATATAAAAGTCGTACGCTGTTTTGACCTAAGAAGGGGTATCTGATGCTTTTGGACAAGTTCTACCATTTCTTTTAGAGGTTCCAAGTTTGTGCTTATAATCAAACAGGGCAACGGATAAGAAAAATATTTGTCTAGACTTTCGTAGCGTTGCTCTTCAGTAAGACTTTTTAGATATGCAAACTCCATTTCGCCCATGATCTGAACACGATCGGCGCCAAAATGTGTATAAAATCCAGTCAGCTGAATTCCCGGACGGTTTATGTTAATTGTACTTAGAGTAATATACTCTTTTCCTTGGTATATTATTTCCAAATCCAATTTCTTAGCAAAATCAATTAATTTTACTCTTTCTATAATCCTTTCAGATGTCATATCTTACCTCAAAAAAATAAGCTTTTCTATAGCATAAGCGACTCCATCATCGTCGTTTGAAGGTGCAATAAACTTAGCTACATTCTTGAGCCGTTCGTCTGCATTTTGAACAGCTACGCCCATTCCTGCCCTCAAAACCATACTATAATCGTTAAGACTGTCGCCGATTGTCATAACATCATCTAGTGTATATCCCATATTTTTTACTATATGTTCTATTGCTTTATCCTTGCCAGCATTAAGCGCAACACATTCCAAAAGATGCTCGCTTGATGTATTAAATATGGCTTTTGCAGAAGGATTTGGAGTATTATCCTTTTTTTCATAATCCACTCCGCCGCCAAACTTGTTCAAAAAGTGCTTAAGTTCTCGTTCAATGATATCTGTGTCCATCATCATAAGCAGTTTGTGACATGAATGATGCTGCTCTTTATCGCTTAATTTTTGGGTTATAAATTTTAGCAGATCTCCAACTTCTGTAAAAGTTATGCCCAAATAATTAGTATATCCTGTGGTCCAGGACATTTCCTTTTCAACATACAAGGTGTCATCAATGTATGCATGTATATAAAGATTTCGTGCTCTTGCCTCTTTGATTATTTGAGTTGCCGTTTCTAGATCCAAAGAGCTTTCATACAGCACCTTGTTGCTAATAGCGCTTTTTACCAAAGCACCTTGATAACTTATGACGGGAATATCCAATCCGCCCAAACCAGCTTCTTCCAAGCGGTTAATTATAGCACGATGCATTCTGCCTGTCGCTATAAAAAATGAGCCGCCCGCATCTATAAGTTCTTTTATTACATCTCTAGTATGTTCACTTATTTTGTTGTCATTTCTAAGTAGTGTTCCATCAAAGTCTGACACTGCAATAGGGTATTTCAATTTCATATTAAAATTAATTATATCATACGGCTTCAATATTAGCTATGAAAATAATCATAGATTTTTTGTGCTACTTGATCTGATATTCCTTTTATTTTGCTAAGCGTCTGAACATCGGCACGCTTTATATCCTCTATGCTCATAAAATGTTTATAAAGCAATTCAGCGCGTCTTTTTCCCACGCCTTCTATATTGACAAGTTCGGTTACAATATGCTTTTCTCTCAAACTCTTGTGGTATGTGATCGCAAATCTATGGGCTTCGTCTCTTATTCTCTGTAAAAGCTTAAGCTCCCAACTGGACTTGTCTAAAACAATAGGATCGCTTTGGTTTACCAAAAATACTTCTTCTTCTCTTTTGGCAAGTGATATCATTTCGATATTAAGTCCCAATTGCTGCATAGCTTCATAAGCCGAGGACAGCTGTCCTTTTCCGCCGTCAATAATTATAAGGTCAGGAGTTGCGCCAAACTTTTCATCCTTATTTTTAAGTCTTTCTAGGCGTCTTAAAATTACTTCATGCATTGACTTGAAGTCGTCAGCGCCCTCAACGGTTTTGATCCTAAACCTTCTATACCTTGATTTATCAGGCTCTCCGCCTACAAAAACAACCATGGACGCTACCTTGTCTGTTCCGCTTATGTTGCTTATATCATAGCACTCCATAATCTGCGGTGCGCGTCTTAGTCCAAGCTTTTCTTTCAAGCCCTCTACCGCGCCTTTGGTCATGTCTTCTTTTATTTTTTCTCTTCCTGCGTATTTTTCAAGATAATCCACTGCATTAATATTAGCGTTATCAAGCAGCTGTTTTCTTACTCCCTGCTTAGGCACAAAGAATTGCACATTCTTTTTGTACTTGCTGTATATCCACTCTTTTAGCCCTGTTTCGTTATCGGGTAAAACCGGCACTATTATTTCTTCTGCAGGATTTCTTGTTCCGTCATAATACTGCAATAAAAATGACGACAGCATTTCTTCAGGCTCCATTGTCACATCAATAATAGGGAAATTTTCGGCACCTGACATTTTGCCCGCTCTTACGATAAGTACACTGATTACGCACAACGACGGATTGGATGAAAACGAAAAAATATCAAGATTAGTGGTTTTGGGCAATGATGTAATAATGCGCTGTTTCATCTTGCTTAGCATTTCTAGCTTGTTTCGATAAGAAATAGCCGCTTCAAACTTTTCTTCACTAGCGGCATTCATCATGCGCGCTTTTAAAATTTCTTCAATTCTATCATCTTTTCCAGATAAAAATGCTATGACCTTTTCTACCTGTTTTTTATATAATTCGGGACTTATGCGTCTTGTGCAAGGCGCACTGCATAGCCCTAAATGATAGTTAAGACATTCTCTGTGATTGGAATTGAATTTTTTATAATTGCAATTTCGTACAAGATATGCGCCTCTAATCAGCTCAATCATTTCGTTGACCGCAACACCAAAAAACGGTCCAAAATATTTTGCACCGTCTGCTCTCAGTTTTCTTGTAACTTCCACAGTGGGATATTCCAAACGAGTGTCTATGCGGATATACGGTCTTGATTTGTCATCTTTTAAAAGTATGTTATATGGCGGCTTGTGCTTTTTTATAAGATTAGATTCCAAAGCCAAGGCATCAAGTTCGCTGGTTGCTATTATATAAGAAAAATCTGCGATTTTGGCAACCATCGCCATGACTTTTTCAGTTTGATTGCCGCTGTTATAAAAATACTGTCTAACTCTATTTTTTAAAATTTTGGCTTTGCCAATATATATTATTTGCCCGTTTTCGTCGTACATTATATAAACGCCCGGCTGTTCAGGCAAAAGTTTAAGCTTTTGTTCCAAATCTTTCATATTGATTTAAATTATACAGTATAAAAGTTGTCTTGACAACCGCCAAGTTTTGTTGATAACAAATAATTAAAAAGGATTTAAATGATTAAAAAATAATGATTAAAATATATAAATTTAGTATCCCAAATGCTCTACGCCGTTTAGCATCACTTCATTGACGCAATCACTTGCAAGGCTATAAAACACTACTTTGCCTTGTCTGCGGCTTCTCACGATACCGCATCTTTTTAGATTTCTTAATTGATGAGAAACTGTGGTTTGATTTATTTTAAGAAGCGTGGATATATCACTTACACACATTTCCGAAATGGCAAGCGCAGAAATCATCTTAATTCTGGTAATATCAGAAAAGACACTAAAGAAGTCCACCAACCCTTCTAGTATATTTTCGGGGGGCATATAATTAAGAATATGATTTTGTGTACGCTTGTCTATAAGCATAACTCTACTCTTTTTTAAAAAATAATATGCATAAATTTCATATGCGTTTATATACATATTATATAACACATAATTTAATTTTTAAATAAGCTGCAACACACTATTTTTGTCGCAAAAAAACATAAAATTTAAAATTTGCCAATTTTATGTAAAAGAGGTTTTATTATATGGCCGATTCACAAGATATTTTTATCTTATTGCTTATGATACTGTTTTTAGCAAACCAAAACGCCTGCTGTGATCGGGACCGTGATGATTTTGATGATGATGCTTTTGATGATGACAGATTTTGCAATATCAATGACCTTATTTTGATAATGCTTATTCTATTTACATTAAGTGGAGATTCTTTCTGCCACAGAAATGACCGAGATGATATAAGTGATCGAAGCAGAGTAGCAGATATAAATTGCTCTAGAAGAGGATTGAATTGCAGAAATAACTAAAATAAAAAACGCACTTATAAATAAAAAACCGCACCTAAAGTGCGGTTTTTTAAATATATTTATAAGTTATACAGTTGTCCCATACCTATACAGTTTACAATACTACCTTTAGGATATTGATAAGCAATAATTCCCTTGCCTGCTATTGTTGAATATACATCTAATCCGCCAGTGACAATACAATTATTTATTATCGGCATACCATATTGTGAGTTATTATTGAGTACTGCCGCAATTCCGCCTACATTAACGTATGTATAGAGATCATATTGTCGAATTTTGCCGTTGCTTTCACAGTTAAATATTTTTCCAGTCATTTCTCCAGCAATACCGCCGACATACTGCGCAATATGATCTACTATTATTTGACCGTTGTTGATACAATTTTCTATCAAACCATAAGCTATTGCTGCAATACCTGCTACATTTTTATCTCCGCCCCAGCCTTTTTTCTGAACTGTAGCAGTATTTTTGGAACCTGTTATATTGCCTTGCAGTCTATACGCTATTCCGCTTGCATTTCCGCCCGAAGTAAGTATATAACCGCTGTTATTACAATTAGTAATATCACCCTCTATATCCAAAACAATGCCTATAGCGAAATCATTATCGCCGATAATTGAACCTAAGTTTTGAGTATTTGAAATATTGCCTTTGACCTTTTTTGCAATTCCTACTGCAGTGCTATGACTGGTTATATCGCCGTAGTTTTTGGTATCTTCTATATCGCCATCAATTTCAAAGCCTATTCCGCATGCTCCGTAATTGCCATCAATATTAGAATAATTAATACATTTTGAAACTTTTCCTAAATTTTGTTCAGTACTTATCAAATTATATATTATTCCTACCGAATAAGCTGATGACGCATATACTTGAATTTTTTTATCCGAAGACCCGTTAACGCATCCAATAATGCTGCCGCCGATAACATCCACTGCAATTCCTGCCGCGCCCTCATTGCCTCTAATATTGGCAAGGTTTTGACAGTTTTTAACCGTACCTGTAACAACTCCTGCAACGCCAGCAGCCTTTGAAGACATTGATTGAACTTCTCCATAGTTTTTGCTGTCTATTACATCTCCAATTACTTTGTACGCAAGCCCAGATGCATAGCCATTTGCCATAATCTTGCCATAATTATTGCACTTTATTATTTTGCCTTTAACCTCGCCTACAAGCCCTGCGGCATATTCATTATTACCATATGATGAAATATCAATATAATTATTGCAGTTATATAATACACCTTGAACTTCCAAAACCGCAGCCAAAGCCGTGCATTTTTCTGAAGACGCTACATTACCTATTAGGTTCAAATTGACTATTGCACCAGATATTACACCAAAAATTCCATTTTTGGCTTCATCTTGATCAAGGTCAATTTTGAAATAATTATTTTTGCCGTCGATATAAGCATCCAATGGCTGATCTTTTGTTCCTGGTGTTATATCAAACTGCGCCAAATCAATAGGGTTTTCTTTAGTTCCCCAATTGTCCGAAGTCTCAAAGACATAATTATATCCTGATTCTATTACATGATTATCGTTATTATAAGAAATAACCTTAGTCTGTCTATTCTCGGGAGGAACAGGCATTGAGGAAATAACACCTTTACCGCCAAAGAAAGTATTAAAATTTCCTTTGACAATAATGGCAAATGTGGAAAAAATCAAAAAACAAGCTATAATCAAACTTCCGGCCAATATGAACAGCCTAAACAGGCTTATTTTACTATATTGCCTTTTATTCATAACATTTACTATAACAGCCGAATAAAGTATTCGGCTGCTCAAAATTGATTTTTCTGAAGTTAATTATCAAAAGTGATTGATTATCTTATTAATTAGCTTTATTGGCCACAACGGTAAGATTGTAAGAAAACTCTATATTTTTGTAATCAAGTTCATTATTGAAATCATTAGCATTTATAAAAATCGTGTATGTAACGCTTTCGCCTCTTTTCAAAATATTGTTTTCAACTGCTGGATTAACTACTGTGTAATAATCAGCAAAATTTTCTGTCGCAGTAAAACTTACAACAGAAATTACTGCATCTACATACGCTTTTCCTTCTTTTTCAGGACTAGGGTTGTTAATTGTAATAACAAACTTATAACTGTTTTCGGGATTTAAAACAGGTTTGGTTTTAATAGAATAACTTGTAACGTTCGCAACATCTGTTACCTTGTTTACTTCAGTGTCGCCTTGTTTTTCAATAATGCCGTTTTCATCAGCAGTGATTGAAAATTGCGCAACGCCAGAACCTATTTCATAAAAAGCTACGCTAACATCAATATCAGCATTTCCGCTAATATTCAAAGAACCATCATAATTGACATTGGTGCTGTTTTGAGTGATCGCATAAGTAGCAAAGCCCAAAGTAGCTGCAATAACTGTGATTGACATGAGAATTGAAACAATTCTCATCTTTTTACCCATTCTCATAAATTCAATAACTCCTTATATATCAAAAAATTTTTAACATCAAAATCATTGGTACTAAATTAAATAGTATTTAAATAATTATTTGTATCCTTAACCCCTGTATATAATATCTTGTTTAAAATATATTTGTCAAGCAAAAGTTTTAGTACTTTTTACCAAAAACAAGTGTTTATACTGTTTAAATCTAAATTCAATAAAGAATTTATTGGTAATTGAAAATATTTTTTAATTGCAAATCTATAATAGCATGTTATCTTGATTATGTAAACTAAATTATTCTATATATTAATAATTTATTTTATATATGATTTATGACTAAAAAGTGCTTAACTTATATTTAGTTTTGTGTCTAAAGCTTAGATCAAAGAATATTGGTTTAATCAAATTAATATGTTAAAATAATATAAAACAAAGTAAAGAAGGAAGAAAGATGACACCTGAAGATGTTTTACTTTTTTTAATTATTATATGTACGTCGGGAGCTTTAATTGGAGCGTTATTGGGATGGAGCCAAACGCCTTCGGGCAAAGGAATCATAGGAGAATTTTTTGTTAAAGTAATCATTGGAAAGACAAAAGAAGGTAAGCAATACGTTTTAAATAATTATATGGTTGTTGATGAAGGTAAATCTAGTCAAATAGACCATATAGTTATAAGAAAAAATGGTGTATTTGTTATAGAATCAAAAAACTATTCAGGTCGAATTTATGGTAAAGAAAATCAATTGGAATGGACACAGGTACTCAAATATGGAAAAGTTAAAAATAAAATATACAATCCGCTAAAGCAAAACGCCACTCATATTTATAGAATTAAGAAAATTCTTGATGAAAAAGTCCAAATCAAATCTTTAGTAGTTTTTGTTCAAAATAACACCAAATTTATTGAAGCTAATAATGTCATTCCTTTGTCTAGCTTGAAAAAAATAATTAAGCAAGAAGATAATGAATCATTAACCCTTGATCAAATGCAATCTATTTATAAAAAATTAATTGACGCAAAGCAAAATATTACCATCACTAAAGAAGAACATATATCTAATATTAACCATATGAAAGAGGCGCTACAAGAAGGAATATGTCCTCGTTGCGGCGGACAATTAATGGAAAAAAATGGAAAATACGGCGCTTTTTTAGGCTGTTCTAATTATCCAAATTGCAAATTTATTAAAAAATTATAAAAGACAGGCCATTGCCTGTCTATGGTGCACCCGAAGGGACTCGAACCCCTGACCTCTTGCATCGGAAACAAGCATTCTATCCAACTGAACTACGGGTGCAAAAAAACTAATGTCTAAAAGTACGCTTATATATTATAGGGCAGCGTATATATAAATGTCAAATTCAAAATTTTGCCTTGATTATCTATAAAATCAAGGCAAAAATCAAAAATACTTTTTTTGTCGAATAATGACTTATTTTAAGATATCTATCAAATCTTCAATGGAAGACAAAACCTGATCGGGCTTGACTTTAGATTGCGACAACATCTTTTGATCTGTTTCGCCGCTAAGCACCAAAACACTAAGCAGTCCAAACTTTTTGCCAAATTTTATATCGGTACTCAATCTATCGCCTATCATAGCCATATTCTTAGGATTAGTGTCAAATTTGTTTTTCAAATATTCCACCATATACTTATATGGTTTGCCAAAAATCTTAGAAGGTCTTCTTTGTGTACTTGTAAATACAAGGCTCAAAAACGATCCTACATCAGGCATAAATCCGTCTTTTGTTGGGCAATTTTTGTCAGGATGCGTAGCAAAAAAAGGTACACCCTGTCTTATAAATCTGCATAAAACATCTAATTCGTTATATGTAAATGCGGTATGAAAACCCATTATAACAATGTCAGGATTGTCTTGAGTAAGTTTTACACCCATATTTTGAAATTCGGCTTTTAATGCAGGCGTTCCAAACAGATATACAGACTTATCAGCAAAATGCCTTAATATATAGTCTATAGTAACTATACCGCTTGTAATGATTTCATCCAAAGATGCCGAAAAACCCAAAGCGGTTAATTTTTTTAGATACTCGTCCCTGCTTTTTGAACTATTGTTGGTAAGATAACATACTTTCTTGCCGCATTGTTTTATATGGTTGATAGCTTCAATCGCTCCAGGTATTACAGTATTATCAAGGTAAATCGTGCCGTCCATATCCAGCAAAAACAACTCGGTATCATTTAGTCTTTGGTATTCCATATATGCGTTATACTCCTTCTAGATACATATCCAAAATTCCTGTCATTTTGACAAAAGACAGCATTGTAAACTTTGAACTTGAATCTGGTGCTAATCCAAGCATAAGCATAATATCGGATTCTGTCAAATACTTGGTTGTCCAAAATCCTGCATCTTTATAAATCCTTTTAAAAATTTTTTCTAACTTTTGGAAAAAAACATAATATTCATCCAGCTTTGTTTTTAAGTCATCTTTATATTCATTCCATTTGTATTGCATTATCTCCCATTGTTCTGCATTGTCAACCATATATATTTTTTTTAATGCAACCAGCTCGCTAAGCCCCAGATAGTCCGTTAATTTTTCCAGCCGTAATGTGTTATCAGGCGGGCAAAAAAAGGTTTCGATTTTTAATTTTTCTAACCAAACTTTGTATGCGCGAAAAATGAGTTTTGCACATAAGATTAGGTTTTCTCCCCTGTTTCTTAGCTCTTTATTTTCTTTTAAAAAAAACATCTCCAAAACATTATACATACTGTCTTCTCCGCCGCCCATAAGCCGTGGATTCTGGGCAAACTGGCATATAGCGGACAGCTTTAGCTGCGTTTGAATCATATCAAAAATTACGGATTTGTCGCCGTATAATATGTTTCCAGCATTTTGACAAAAATTTTTTATGATACTTAATGCAGCTTGAGCAAGGCTATAATCACAACTTTCATTATTAAATATATTTGAAAAATGCCAATCCCAAAGGGCTGTCAATTTGGATGCCAAAACTCCTAAACCATTACCCAACGAACTTTGAGAGATATCCATAATAGACATATCTACACATACAATCTGGGGCGTTACAGTGGTAAACATATCTTTTATTCCGTTATGATATGCGCATACATAAGGCGATATTGCAGTATCGCATTCTGGAGTGGTTATATACAATACTAAAGGCAGTTTGCTAGAAGAACTTATGAGCTTGGCAGTTTCTATAACCTTATAACCGCCAACACCTATTATAAGTCTGGTATCGTCTTTTAAATTAGCTGTAAAACGTTCTGCCGCTTTTATCGATACTATATTTTCTTGCATGACAAAATCATCTGCAAAAAATTCTCTTGAACAAAAAGCGCCTTTTAGGCTTTGAGTAAAATCATACCACTCTTTAGAACATAAGAATAAAATTCTAAAACCTTTTCCGTAAAATTGATTAATTGAATTATAAAAACTTTCGAATGGATTAAAGTCAATAATAATATCTTTTAAAGGCAAAGAATATTCCTTGCCGTCATCTGAAACTATAGCACGGTTTATTAAAAATTGAATGTTATTTTTTTCTATATCTTTGATGTTAGTCATATCAGAACTTATAAGCCAAATAAACGGCAGCTTAGCTATTATATAATACAAAACACTTTAAGGTTTGGCTAAGTTTGTCGAAACAGAGGTTTTTATATAACGCAAAATTTAACTTATAAATAATTATTGACCTAAGAATTTAGGTCAATACAAGATTTTTATCAGTCGCCCAAAATCACTTTGCCCTCTAGCCATGCGTCAAAAATTCCTTCTAAGTCCTTTTTGCTGGTATCCTCAAATGCTCCTATCAGGTCTTTGGGCTTAGCTATCTTGAACTTTGAACGTTCATAATATTTTTTTAACGATGCAAAAAAGTCATCGTCTCCTATTATTTTTCTTATATTGTAAAACATAAGCTCGCCCTTTATATAAGTCATGCAAACATATTCATATTCATTTTTATAGGCATAGCTAGGGCGGTTCATACTCGAATCTACTTCGCCATAGACGCTTTTGTGCATTTCTATATAAATCAAGTATTGCTGTAAAGTCTGCATTATACGATCGCCATGACTTTGACCGTATGACGGATTTTTTTCATAAAAAACTGTGGTAGTATATTCTGTAAGTCCTTCATCCAGCCA
>DATCJR010000188.1 GCA_036562685.1 Clostridia bacterium
TTATGGAGAAACTAATGTAGTCGATGTATATATAAGATATCTTAGAAGTAAGATTGACTATAAGTTCGGTACTCAATATATTCAAACCTTACGAGGCACAGGTTATATACTAAAAGACGAATAATTTTTTTAGGAACCTAAGTTGGACACTGAAATCGAAATAAAAAATAAAAAATCTTTTTGGAAGCGGTTTTTATCTACTTTATTGACCGCTTTGCTATTTTTTCCCAAGCAGATTGCAAAAATTTTCAAAAAATTTTCAGCTTGGTTTAATTATAATGTAACGGCAAAAATGACGATGATTAACACCGTTATTTTTACCTTTTTTGGTACGGTTTTGTCTATACTAATAATCTTTATTACAGAACAATCAGTACTTACTCCGCATATTTCAGAACTTAAGCATTATTACAGCTATATCGCCAGTGATTTATATAAAGAATATGATCAAGAAGTTTTGGCAAGCAAAGCTCCTGAATTAAAAGCCGCTAATATTGAGGCTGCAATTCTTAGTCAAGATAATGAACTGTTGTGGACCAATTTATCTTCAACAAGCAAAAATTATTCTTTATTATTAAACACCCCATTAAATAAAAAAGTTATAACTGAGACCAAAATCATGTATTATGCTGGAGAGGTAAAGGATAACAGCGGTAACACTTACAAAATTTATTTAGGAAGACATATTGATTCTGATTATTATCTTTTGATAAGACTAAAAACTGCTGTTTATACTATTATCCCTCTTTGTTTGGTGGTACAGCTTATTGTAGGCATTTTGTCTGGCGGGGTATTGCTGTCGCCTATAAGAAAGATAATTAATCAAACAAGAAAAATAACAAGGGACAATCTCTCTACAGCTAGGCTTGACGAAGGCAAAGCAACAGGCGAGTTAAAAGAACTTATTCAAGTCTTAAATCAAATGTTGGACAACCTTCAAGAATCGTTTGAAGCTCAAGAACGTTTTGTATCCGATGCTTCGCACGAATTAAAAACGCCTATCGCGGTCTTGCAAGGTTACAGCGATATGCTCAAACGCTGGGGTAAAAAAGACGAGGCTGTTTTGGATGAAGCTGTGGATGCAATATTTAAAGAAACTCAGCATATGAAAAACCTTGTTGAAATGCTTTTGTTTTTGGCAAGGACAAATAACAAGACCGCCAATTTAAAAATTGAAAACTTTTTCTTAAATGATCTGCTTGAAGAAATTATGAAAGATACTCAGCGGACCTGCAATAACAGAATATTATCCACAGGCAAAATGATGGCATTTACTATTGATGCGGATAGAGAACTAATAAAGCAGCTTATAAGAATATTGATAGACAATGCAATAAAATATACTTCGGATAACGGAGAAATAAAACTCAGCTGTTATACAGACGGTGAATATGCTTATGTAGTCGTTCAAGATAACGGCATAGGAATTTCCAAGCAAGACCTTCCTCATATATTTGAAAGGTTTTATCGTGCCGACAAAGCCCGCTCACGCGGAACAGGCTCTGGATTAGGTCTGTCTATCGCCAAAAAAATCGCTGATGTGCATAACGCAGAAATTTTGATAAGCAGTGAACCAGGAGTTGGTACGGTAGTTAATCTAAAATTAAATCTGAACAATGATCAAAATTCTGTTTCACAGCAACTAATAAAATAACTAATATTTTATTTGTTTTTTTGCATATAAATGTTATACTTGTATTTGGGAGATTGATATGAATTACTGCACAAATTGCGGGAGAAGCGGTGAAGGCAAATATTGTTCCTGTTGTGGAATTGATCTTTATACCGTACCCGAAAAAAATAAAGAAAATAAAGTTGAATTTAAAGAAGCCAATATCTGGCTTGGTATATTATGCGTGTTATGTTTCTTGATTGGTTTCTTTATATATTTCAACTTTAGAAAACAGCCTGAAAGCATAATATATCTCAAGATGACACAATTATCTGCTTTGATTGCTTGTGTTGTTGTGTCTATTTGGTTTTTA
>DATCJR010000189.1 GCA_036562685.1 Clostridia bacterium
AGGAAAAGGTATTATTAATGTTTTATCCAAGATGCCAAGATTATCCAGTTTTTCTATCAGCATACCTAAAAAGGTATCAAATTCTACCATCTTTAGATAATAACACTGTATTTGAGCAGGAACTTTATCATAATTGATTCCTGCCTTTTCAAAAGCTTTTCTAACCTGAGCTTCATGATGGTCATATTTTGCCTCATTTCCCATATGCATAGAATATGTATCTATCTGCATAAAAAAGGATTTATTATCTTTTTTTAGGGTATCTAATGAATGTTCTACCTCATCAAGTTCAAAAAACTTTAGCAGTCTAGTATCATAGATCTTTTCTTCTTTTACTCCAGCGGCAATAAGATCCTCATCGAAATAAGTATTATCAAATCCTTCATTTGCTGTTAAAGTCTTTCTATTATAGAAATTCTCGCTGTCATTATGGAAGTAAAAAGTTTCATAACCGTTTTTTTCAAACTGCGCTGCCAAGGAATACTTTCCAAAATAATTATTGTAATAAGTGTCACCTAAATTAGATGAAAAGTTTTTGACATTAAGAGCATAGATACCATTATTGACCATAAATTCAGTATTAATTGTTGCACCTTCAAAGAATGTAGGCACATAATAATTAGTTAAAGTCAAGGCCTTTTGCCTGATTTTATATATATTAGGAGTAAGCAACGAAGCAACAGTATTACCCACTAATACTGGATCTAGTTGAGCATCTTTATTTCGATGTAAAGATGTATTATTTACAAGCTGATTACCCAAATATTCTGGATCACTAAATCTTTCATCAAATGTTTCACATAAAATGGTAATTACATTATAGTCTTTATATTTTTGAGTCCAATCATTAGCTTGTTTGGTATAAACAATCGAATTAAAGTATGAATCTAGTTCTTCAATACTTTCATAATCCAACTTCATATCCAAAGAAGCTGCATCTCTTATTCTGAAATTACAATATCCAAAAACCTGAACAAACTTTACGCTGCTGTATAAATCGTTATACAAATAGCTATTGCTATGAACATATTCAGCAACATAATCATTATAGCTTTTAGCTTTTACAATATTATATATAGAATAAGGCACATTAATGCTTGCACATAGTATTACTGCTGCCAAAGACATTGCAATATTAGCTTTGGCACTTTTAGTCTTTTTTTCTGTTATTGAAATTTTTGTGTACCATATTATAAACAACGATACAATAAATATGGGGGATAAAAGATAGCAAGTCAACGGAAAATTGATTCCATATTTTTGACCTACTACATTATTAACAAACATCAAACTAGATATTGATGCAAATGATTTGTATTGATAAAAATATGTTGAATCAGCCATTAAAGCAAATGCAATCAATATCGAAAAAATTGTATAAACAATTTTCTTGGCTTTTACGTTTTTTATTAAATTTATTAAAAAATAAATTGCGGTCAAAAATAAAACATCAGTAAAAAAACCAAAGAAAGATACCTTGACTTTTAAAGTCAAATAAAAAACAGCTAATGCTATAATGTTTAAAATCAAACAAGACAGCACTATTATATAATTATTGTATACATTATATACTTTTAATTTACTAAGTAATTTTTTCATATTAAAATACCACTATTAATTTAGATTATATAAAGAAATAATCTAAAAATCAAGCAAAAGGTCAATATAACTTTTGGTAATCTTTTGATAAGCTTTTTGCCTTATTTCTTAAATAATTACCTTTTCTTAGTAGTATTTTGAGATGTTAATACTAGTACTTCTTTTATTTGTTTTTAAACTTTAAAAATCTAAATCCTGCAATAATTGCAAAAATTATTGTAAACGACAATACGCTAATAATCATTAACCATAAAGGCATATTCCAATTACCGAAGTGTAGCTCAATTCCATAAAACTTTGATATTTCATTTAGTGCAAAACTGCCTTCTGCAGAAAGCCCCATAACCTTTGTTGCGTTTTCCAAATACACATCTCTTATTAAAGAAGACATTTGAGCAAAAGGAAGACTATATAATATATATCTCATTGTTTTTGGAAATACTCCTAACGGCATATAGCATCCACTTATAAAACCTTGAAGTGTTCCTACAATGGTACCCATTCCCCCGACAACATTGGTGGTCTTGGCAAACGAAATCAAAAACACCATAAACATATTTCCAAAAAATACGCCCAAAAGGGTTATACCAAGAATTTTAATCAACTGTAAAAATGTTAGGGCATATCCTGAAATAAAAAACAAATATAAATCTGAAAAAACTATCAATGCCAATGATGCCACTGAACATATAATTAGCGAGCTGATAAGATAACTCAACATCCAGATATTACGGTTGATAGGCGCAACCATAAAATCCATTGCAATCTTATTTTGTTTATCTTCAACTATAATAGCTAAAGCAACTAAAGATACTGATATGCTCAAAATAGGTATAAGACCAGACAGCATAATACTATCTGACATCCATTGATAATTTGTTGCTCCAAAAGGTTCTAATATTTGTTTCATACTGTCGGTATAAGTTTTGGACATAAAAAGTATATATAAACCTACAGTAATAATTATTGATAATAACGAGTATATAATATTAGATTTATATCTTATATAACATTTTAAATTTCTAATTACTAACGCCTTAAGACTTCTCATCTTTCTCCTCCTGCCAGTCTTTCTCCAGTTACATTGAGAAAAACACTATCCATATCGCCCTTAAGGACTTCAAAGTTTTTGATATGATTTTTGATATATTGTAATATTTCCAAAGCCTGCATGGTATCTTTTATATCTATAATATATTGGTCAACTTTAAATTCATATTTAAAGTTAAGTTGTTCGAATATTTTCTCAAGTTCTTCTTTTCCATTTTTGGGCATTACTCTTAAGCTGTCAGTGCTATATTTTTCTTTTAGCTGGTTAGGAGTTCCTGATACAATTATTTTGCCGTCATTGATTATAGCTATATTGTCAGCACGGTCTGCTTCTTCCATATAATGAGTGGTCAAAAATATGGTCATACCTTCATTAATTCTCAAATAATCAATCATCTCCCAGACTTTAACGCGTGTTGCAGGATCTAGTCCTGTTGTAGGTTCATCCAAAAACAAAATCTTGGGATTGTTAATGACTGCTCTTGCTATATCCGCTTTTCTCTTTTGCCCACCGGAAATATTCCCATATGCTCTGTTCAAAAAATCATGCATATCTAAAAGATCAGAAATATAATTTAACCTTTTTGAAATTGTATCATTGTCCAATTTATAGAATGATGCGCGGGTTAAAATATTTTCTTTAACCGTCAGTATGTTGTCTAAAACTCCATTTTGGAATACAACTCCAATATTATGTCTTATCTTTTCATCATCTCTTCCAAGCTTAAGACCGTTAACAAAAACCTCCCCTGATGTCTTAGCTAATGTAGTGCATATAATATTAATAGTAGTTGATTTTCCAGCACCGTTGCGCCCCAAAAAAGCAAACAATTGACCTTGAGGCACTGAAAATGAAATGTCGTTTACTGCGACAACCTTTCCATAATGTTTAACAAGATTTTTAACTTCTAATATGTTTTCCATGGGTTTATATTAGCATATATCATATTAAAATAAAAATCATAAATATTATCTTTACAATTTTTTAATGCAAAATTTAATCTTCTAATCGTTTCTTAATTTTCTATAAAATTTAATTTTTCATAACGCTACAAAAGGGCTAATTAATAGCCCTTTTGCAAAATTATATGATTGTTTACATCCATATATTTCATTTTGATCAGTTTTTAAATATCAGTTAGTTTTATTTGTCTTCGTTCTGATCTTGAGTATTTTGTTGTGATGTGTTTTCGGCTTGATTGTCTTCTTTTCTGCCGACCGTAGCCTGTTTTATGCATTCATTTCCACCAACTGTCGCCAAGGCAAGTAACGTAGCTTGCCCTAATGCAACAGCAAATGTCGTTCCGTCAAAGTTCTTGCCTGTCTGAAGCACAAAATAGATTAAGGTTATCACTATTGAAATACCCCATAATATATATGGAATCAACCAATTTTTTATTTTGGGCGTATTTTTTATTAATACACCAGCACCGTATAAAAACGGTATTAAAGCCAGAAGTTCGGGCTGAATAAAATCTTTCCAATTCATAAAAAAGTCACTCCGTTTGCCCGTTCCGGGCTAATATATTTTATGACGAAGTGACTTAAAAATTGATAATT
>DATCJR010000190.1 GCA_036562685.1 Clostridia bacterium
TCTACTTCATGTACACTGTTGATAACATAATCAAAATTATATGTATTGATTATATCGGTGTTTTCTTGATTTTTTTCTCTAAAATATCCTACTTCAATTCCGACAATCAATTCAACATTATGTTTTTTTGCAAAATCCACATTAGAGCTTATAGTTTCAAAATATTTTTTTACATCAAGTTCTTTTCCTTGAGGTACATAAAGAGAGCCGTTTTCAAAATGATCAGTTATTGCAAGATATTTTAGCCCTATTTTTTCAGAATGCAAAATTAATTCTTTTAAGTCTTGTTTTGAATCAAATGAAAAATTGGTATGTGTGTGAAAATCAGAATTAATCATAATGTGTATTTTAAAAACCATACATGCCTATATGGCGTTGTATGGTTTTTCCTTTTACATAGTTATTTATTTTTTATTTACTTTCCGTCATTAATATAGAGTATTCCTAATGTTCCTTTGCCGCAATGAGAAGTTACTGTTGAGCCTGCTTTGGTTTCCAAAATTTGGGCAAAATCAAATTTTTCTTTCAGCATATTTCTTACAGCGTCAACAACTTCTTGAGGCGCGTCAGTGTGAGTTATGAATACTCTCTTGGTGTCGGGAGTGTTAAATGTCTCAAGGATATCTTGTACATAGCCTTGCACAACTTTTAGCATTGGACCTCTAAATTTTTTGCCTACATCAAGTTTTCCGTCTTTCATGATGATAGTAGGCTTAATTTTCAAAAGATTTGCGCCAAAAAGCTGGAGCTTGGAACATCTTCCGCCTTTATAAAGATAGTTAAGAGTATCAATTATAAAAGATGTCTGGACATGAGGTATGCGGGCATTTACTGCATCGACTATTTCTTGTGCGGTTTTGCCTTCTTGGGCTAGGTCATATGCATATAAAGCTAATAAAGCAGAACCTGTAGAGAGAGCCAAAGTATCAATGACATAAACGCCTTTTAGTTCATTTGCAGCCATATTAGCTGATTGATTTGAACTAGACAAAAAGCTGGAAATAGAAAAGTGAATTACTTCATAACCCTCATTCAAAAACTGTTCAAAAAATTCTTTATAAACTTGTGCGCTTCTCGCTGCTGTTTTGGGCAATTTTCCAGTATTTTTCTCATAATCGTATATGTCTTGTCTTGTGATATTAACTCCGTCCAGATAAGTGTCAGAGCCTAAATTAACCTCCAAGGGCATAAGAGATATATTATACTTTTCCAAAAGCTCAGGTGATAAGTCAAGAGTGCTATCACCAGTTATTTTAATTTTCATAAATGCTCCTTTTATTGTCTATAAAAAATCCATTTTAAAAATTCATTGTCCGATATGTCCATAATCACTTTGCCCCTTAATTCATGTTTGGCAACAAATCCAAACGTTCTAGAGTCCGTACTGTTATTTCTATTATCGCCCATAACAAAAAAACAATCTTTTGGAACGGTATATTCTTTGCCAAATTCTATGAATCCCCCAAAGCTTCGAGTGGTCATAGAGAATCCATAATTATTTTTTTTCCATTCATTACCTTTTTTAAAATAAAGGTTTACTTGGTCATTCTCTTTTACGAACTTAAAAGTATTTCCCTCTACGGCGATTACGCGTTTTATATACATATCAGTATTTCCATCTTTGAGCAAAATGACAACATCGCCTGGTTGAGGTTCTAAAGGAAATCTGTTGACCAAAATTATTTGACTTTCATGGAAAGTGGGTTCCATTGAGGAACCTATTATCGTATAGCCATGATAAAGGTTCAAAGCGGCAAGATAAATTATCATGACCATAATTACTATATCGCCAAAAGTAATTATTTTTTTTCGTCTTTTTTGTAAAAGTGATTCCATTTATCTTTGCCTCATAAAATTATATCATAGCATTGTTACATTTATGTGTAATTACCAACACTAAACAAAAACAATATGTTATAATATAATACTTTTTATGCTTTTTAATGCCTTAACCAAATCAAGCATAATTACGTGATTGCAACCTAGACACTGAAGTTTTACATCAGCACCTGTTCTTGTGATCAAAAACAAATTGCTCCCGCAAGGATGAACTTTTTTCATTACGGCTCTTGCGCCTGTAACTAAGTTTTTGGTGTTTACATCTGCCATTTTGCTATACCCAAATAATGTTATTAATCAAAAATTTATCTTGACATTTTATATACAGCAATGCAATGTTTTCAAAACTTTTTAGCGAAATTCCGTCTGAAGTTTTGAACTCATTAGCAGCAAGTGTAACCTTATTCCAAATCTCCGCGCCTTCAACATTAAGCGTGTAGTAATAATCATATTCCCATTTTTCATTGATATAATTTTTTAAGGCTATTATAACCTTTTGGTTGACAGGAGAATAATATCCTATTTGCAGCTGATCTCCTTCATAGCCCTTGAATTTTGGATCGCCCAATTTGAATGTAGCAAGATCGCCTATCAATGCTTTTATTCCATACATATCAAAAGCGCCTTTTTCCATAACAAGTTCTTTACTGTTGTGGAAAAGTTCTTCCGAATTGATTACGGTAAAGCAATCCAGATTTAAAGATGAATCGTACACCAATCTGCTTGCTTTTACATTGGGTGTCATAACCTTTAATTCTGAAGGTATTATTGCACTCATATTGCTGCTAGATACATAATCGTTTTGATAAAAAACATTTGCGAAAGCAAAATAATATTCTGATACATCCAAGATTTCTGCTGCAGCAAAATATATGCCGTCGCCCGCAGTATCGCATTTTAGTCTTGTCCAGTTTCTAATACAAGGATCGGGCGTTTCAGTAGCTTGATACAGCCTTATTTCTTTTATAGGAAGTGCGGTATCTGCTTTTATTTCAATGTATAGTCTGTTATCACTGTTATAAAATCTTAATTTCGGTTGTTCAGGCAAAACTTGCTTTTTTTGGAGCAAATAATTATTAAGCCAATTAATAATGGTGTTTGAATACTCAAAGAATATTTCTTTATCCGAATAAGGTATGACAGACAGCAAGGATATAGTATCTTGTGGAATTCTTGAATAAGTGTCAAAAGCTCTATCAAATGTGCTGTCGCATTCATTGGTAGAAAGTGTAACCAAAATAGGAGTTTTTACTAAAGGCGCATAACTTTGGGTTGATAATGAAGCGAGATATATGCTGCGTTCTTCGCTTATCTCTACGTCTGATTCTCTGTTCTTTTTATATAAAAAATCATATCCAAGCCAGCCCGAATTAAACATTGAAACAAAACAGCAGGCTCTATTATCAGTAGCTGCAATTTTCCATGCAAGGTTGGCGCCTGTTTTGATTCCCATTATTGCGATTTTGGTTGAATCAACTTCTTGCAGTGTTTCCAAAAGAGTCAACGCCCTTCTTGCCATAGCAGTCCAAATATACCAAGGCGATTCTTTGGGCGATGATTTTACCAAACTAAGGTCGTTTTGTGCTATGGAAAAGTTGGCATAAGACAGAACTTCAGGATATATGGTATAGCGTGAATTTTGAGGATTTTGTCCAAAATAGTCAATAGTAAAAATGCTGACGCCTTTTAAATTAGTCGTCAAAAATTTTAATGTCTGTTCAAATCTTTTGCTGCTGCCTAAGAAAAATACAACAGGGGCTTTGCCGCCGAATTGTTCTATCGCAAGAGGGTCATAGTAAAATCTAGCATATGCTCTTACCTTGCCGTTTTGAGCCTGGTAAGCAGTAAAATAAAACTCTCTGCAGATATATCCGTCAGCCACTGTCTGATTGATGACATTAATTTCTGGATCATCGAGCTTAACAGAAAAATCATTCCAAAGCTCAATAGGGGAAAGCAACTCTCCCATAATATTTCCTCTCTCTTAAATGGTTTTTATTATAACATATCACTGCATAAAAGACAATTTATAAAAAACAGTTTTGCTTTTTAGTGATTTTTTAATAAAATGCTTAATTATTTGATAAAAATTGTATTTTTATCAAATTTTGTAAAAAAATAGTAAATTGATTTGAGCAAATAATGTAAGATATTACGAGATAGTTAAGGATTTCCTAGATAGTTTTGTATATTTATATTTCAAGAATTATGAACTTTTTAATTATCTAAAAATTCGAGCTTTTACAAGCTGGCGATAGATATAAGAAAAGGTCTGGTCATAAAAAATAAAAATAACATTCATAAATATCGCTAGTACAAAATAATGTCCGCCCACAATATCTACAAATGCTTTCATATTGAAAAGTACATAACTTGCCATTTTGAAGATTACATAAAACGAAATATTAAAAAGCGGCAGTAAAATTACATATCTTATCAAGTATTTTACAAAGCTGTTTTTTAGGTTTAATTTATTAAGAAAAAAAGATGCGAAGCTGTGCGGAGCAAACAAAACCATATAAGGGATGACTTCAGCTATGCTTGATCCGCCCAAAAACAAAACACTCAAAAGCGACACCGTTATGCCGCTTAAAAACCCAAAGACAATACCGCATTTTTCAAAGACATAATACAGCAATAGAGATGCCCCCAAAAACGGTACAAACGATAAGGGCAAATAAGCACCTAATAGTATTAATGCTAGTCCAAGAGCAGACAATATTGCCGTATAGGCTAATTTCTTTGTGTTTTTTAGAAACATCTCAACATATTGCAACAACAGTCAAGAAGGCACAAGGTAGTACAGCAATTGCTCAATCCCATGGCAGTATCAGGTTGAATAGGCTGATCTTGAACTTCTGGAGGTACTCCCATGGTGTAAGGATTGGCATTTGCATTTGCCATAACTTGTTCCAATCTTGATAAAGCTGTTTGATATTGATTATTATCAGGATCAAGATTAAGGGCTAATTTTAGTTGGGCTCGGCTTTCATCATACCAGCCTTTTTTATAAAATATTATAGACTGTAAAAAGTGCCAATGAGCAGGGCGTTCTGACATTTTATCCAAATGAGCTTGGGCTCCGTCGAGATTGCCGTCTTTTATCATTTGGTCGATTTCGCCCAAATCTGCGCCATATTCATATTGAATCTTTTCTTTTGAACGCATATTGAGAATTTCAGAATAGGCGTTTTCAAGATTCATAAGATTGACTGCACCGATTCGACCTTCTTCGCCTTCTTTAAATCTGTCTTCAGAATATTTTGCTTTTAGTCTTTTATACGCCGCTTCTATTTCTTCCATAGAAGCATCATTAGACACTTGCAATATGTCGTATGGGTTTTGAGCCATTAATTTCTTCCTTTTTAATACAGTATATATTTAATATATCACATATTGATAACATTAATATAAAAAATTTATTATTAAATCTTCTCTTTGTGTTGTTTTTTTGTAGAATTTAAAACCATTGAAAACTTGCGTCTTAATCCATAATAGACAATATTGGATAATAAATCTCTGCCTTCTTTTATAGATAAATGATTAAAATTTTCAATTGCCTGATTTATTGTTATATTGACCGCAAATTCTATATCAGGTTTGTTCTTATTTATAAATTCTTCTCTGTTATTATAATTTTTAAACTTAGCCAAGAAAGGATTGTATTTATTATGTTTATAATCGTCCTTAAGGTCGTCAAGAGCATCCATGAAATATACAAATTTTCCAATATTATATAAGAAGCTTTTTAAATATATATTTTCGTGATCGCCGTTATGCTTTTTTATTATAAAAACAGCACTGCGTGTGATCATTTTTCCAAAACAGTCTGAAGTCTGGTCAAGACTAGAAATGTTTTGTCTTTCTAGATTTAACAGATTTTGATATTCTTCTTTTATAATGTCATCTATTTCGGGCAAATCCTCTTTAGATTTTAAATAATGTTTTTTTAAAAAGTTTTGTGCTGCATTATATTTGAAACCGTCTTTGTCTATCACCTTGTCGGCTAGATTGTGATAAGCTAATAAGATGTTAAGATTCATAACATCTTTCAAAAGGGGATTAGGCTGAGCGATTTCTTTTCTTTTTATAGGATTTAAAATGCAGCTTTGAGATTTGAATTCGGGTATTACATTAAGATAAGCATGTAAAAAAATATTTAAAAAGGTAATATCATAATTGGTTGTCAATCTTGGAACATTACCCAAATATTTGGCTGTTGTTTTGCAAATACCGCAATAAAATGCTCTAAAAAGTAAAAAGTCTTTTTTAAACAGCTTGCTTTTGTCTGGTGTAATATAACCGTACATCTAGACAAATCCTACCTTCTTATACACTTTCCTGATAGTTTTGAAAGCTGTTTTTGAAGCTTTTTCTCTTCCTTCATTAATTATTTCTTCTATAAATGCTTTATCTTTTATAATACGGGAATATTCAGACTGTATGGGTTTGAGCCCTTCTATTACGCTTTCAGCTACCTTTATCTTGAAATCTCCATAACCTACGCCTTGCAACTCATTTTCGCAATCAGTTATGCTCTTATTAGTAAATGCTGAATATATGGTAAGAAGATTAGAAATTCCAGGCTTTGACGCACTGTATTTTATTTCATTGTCGCTGTCTGTTACAGCACGCTTAAACTTTCTCATTATATCATCTGGAGTATCCAGTATCAATACCGCTCCTGCATTGTCAGATTTGGACATTTTTTTGGTTGGATCAGCCAAATCCATAATTCTTGCCCCGTTTTGTTTGGACTGAATATAAGGTTCGGGAACTGTAAATGTAGGACTGTATTTGTTGTTAAATCTAATAGCCAGATTGCGCGCAAGTTCTAGATGCTGTTTTTGGTCATTACCGACAGGCACTAGGTCTGCTTGATATAATAAAATATCCGCAGCCATAAGAATAGGATAACTAAATAAGCCTACATTGACATTTTCGGGATGTTTTGCGCTTTTTTCTTTAAACTGAGTCATTCTTCTAGCTTCGCCAAACATTGTGTTGCAGCTTAACACCCAAGCCAATTCGCAATGTGCAGGCACATGGGATTGAACAAACAATGTGTTTTTCTTATAATCTAGTCCGGCCGCCAAGTATAAGGCTATAAGGCTGTATGTGTTTTGTCTAAGATCAGCAGGAGCTTGATCAACAGTAATACTATGCAAATCTACAACGCAATAATAACAATCGTATTCATTTTGCAAAGTTACAAAATTTTTCAAAGCGCCCAGATAATTTCCTATAGTCAAATAACCGCTAGGCTGTATGCCGCTAAATAATATTTTTTTTGCGTCTTCCATTTTTTAATTATCCTTATTTATAAAATCCACTAATTCATTCATTATTTCGTCTTTTTCAACAACCTTTTTATGCAAAATAGGTTTTTCAAAGGCTTTTATAACATCTTCTGGTATATAAAAACCAGTTTTTGAATTGAGCTTTTTTATCGCTTTTAAGTCGTCATTAGGTACCGAATATTCTAGTGCATCAAGCACATCAGGAGCAAATTTATACGGATTGGCTGTGGAGATTATAACCGTTTTGGTGGGATCTTCTTCAGAAAGAAGATAACTATTATATACGGTCATAGCCACTGCTGTATGCGGGTCCATAAGATAATCTTTTTCCAAATATACATTATTAAGTGTTTCTTTTGTTTGAATATCATTAGCATAATCCGCAAAAAAAGTACTTTTAATTTCCTGAAGTTCGCTTTCAGTCAAAGAGTATTCACCGCCGGTTTTTAGTTGTTGCATTCTAGCTTTAACAATTTCGTCATTTCTATTGGATAATTCATAAATAAGTCTTTCGGTGTTTGAGCTTATCAAGATATCCATTGAGGGCGAAATAGTTTTTTCAAGTTCTCTGCGGCAATCATATCTACCTTGAGTCAAAAAGTCGGTAAGCACATTGTTAGAATTGCTTGCGCAGATTAACTTGTTTATAGGCAATCCCATTTTTTTCGCGTAAAATCCGGCTAAGATATTTCCAAAATTTCCGCTTGGAACGGTAAAATTAATCTTCTCGCCCAACTTTATCTCGCCTATTTCACACAAATCAAGATATGTCGAAAAATAATAAATTATCTGAGGCAGTAATCTGCCCCAGTTTATAGAATTGGCTGATGAGAGTATGTAACCATACTTTTTAAACTCTGCAACAGCCTGTTCATCGCAGAATATCTTTTTTACTGAAGTTTGAGCGTCATCAAAATTGCCCTTGATTCCCAAAGCAAGCACGTTGTTGCCGTCTTGAATCATCATCTGCAGCTTTTGGTGCTTGGAAACATTGTCTGTAGGGTATAAGACTGCAATTTTGATACCGTCTATATTTTTAAAACCTTCTAATGCGGCTTTGCCTGTATCTCCGCTTGTCGCAGTAAGAATTAAAATGTTGTCTTTTACTTGAGCTTTTTGTTTGGATAACTTTAACAGGTTGGGCAAAAGCGTCAAAGCAACATCTTTAAAGGCAAATGTCGGTCCATGCCATAATTCAAGTATATATACGCTATCATCAAGCTTAACAATAGGCGCAACAATTTTATCTTCAAATCTTTCTATGGATTTTGAGACGCAATCATTTAATTCATCTTCAGAAAATTCAGGTAAAAATGCTTTTAAAATAAAAACTGCTTTACCCTGATAGTCCAAATCCATTAAATTTTTTAATTGGGCTTGGTCAAATTGCGGCAGCGTTTCAGGTACATAAAGACCGCCGTCAGCACTTATTCCGTCTAAAATTGCTTGATAAGATAGAACAGAAACTTTGCTGTTCCTTGTACTGGTATAGCGCATTATTCACCTTCTTTTTTATGAAAATTAATAATTATAATTATACATAAAAAGAAGGATTTGTGAAACTCAATCAGGTATATCTTTTCAAATATTCAGGTAATACTTCACAGCTTACCGTAATTGTAAAATCAACTGAAAATTTATTGGATATAACTTCAAGTTCTTTGTAGATATCTTGCATGTCATCAACTTCCATGCCAACCATGTAAGCCAAGCCGTCTATATACATAAGATTGATGTCATTGTTGGCAGCGAGTATTCCCTTCAAAAAGCCCATTGCTTGATCTTTGGTTTTTAGGTCGTATTCGTTGGTGTCGATAAATCTTATAGCCGAATTGATTTGAGTGGAGTGCTTGGGTTTTGTTGTGACATAAACGGCGTAACCGTCATTGGTATTGCAGGCTGCGTTGGCTACTTCAATTAATTTTTTGGTTTTGCCCGAGCCTTTGCCGCCGTAAATTAATGATATCATTTTGAAGTTCCTCCTCATCAATTTTTTTATTTAACTGGCTTAATTTCATTATACTATAATTTAATTTATTTTCAATAGGGGCTTAGTTTTTTGACATATTTGATAATTATGTAATAGCCTTGTATAATGACACATCATTATCATTTTATGATTAAAGCTTATGTTTAAGCATCAAAAAAAGGCAGACTTAGTCTTTTACATAAAAAGGCAGACTTAGTCTTTTACATAAAATCCAATCCTTGCGATAAACTATTACAAGAAGATTATATTAAAGGCAAGGTAATTAAAAATGGGAAAAATTATGTGTTCTAATTGCGGTAATATTGTAGATACTGATTATCTTATGACATGCCACACCTGCGGTGCGGTTTTATGCGAAAGCTGTGCTGCCGAAAACGGTTTAAGCTGCAATGGATGTTATTCAGGACTTAATTATTATAGTTAATACGTTTTTTTATATATATAAATACAATGAATAAAACCAAAAAAGTTTTCAATTTTTGATAACTGGATTTTTATAGAAAAATATTGTGTTAAACAGGAAAAACTTTGTTAATACATTGACTTAAATAGCCAAAGAGTCTATAATAATAAAGGTTTTTTATAATGGAAAAAAATAATTTGACGCTTTTATAGCGTCGGCTGGAGGTTATTTAATGAAGAAGATGACGATTGACGGCAACACTGCTGCGGCGCATGTGGCTTACGCGTTGTCAGAGGTTGCAGCGATTTATCCAATTACACCGTCCTCACCCATGGCAGAATATGCTGACGAATGGGCTTCTCAAGGACGAAAGAATATTTTCGGTCAAACATTAAGACTAGCCGAAATGCAATCAGAAGGTGGTGCAGCCGGCGCTTTGCACGGAAGTTTGGCTTGCGGCGCTTTGACTACAACATTTACAGCTTCACAAGGCTTATTGCTGATGATCCCCAATATGTATAAGATAGCAGGCGAGTTGTTACCTTGTGTTATCCATGTATCAGCACGTGCTTTGGCAGCTCACGCATTGTCTATATTTGGTGATCATGCAGACGTTATGGCTGTAAGACAAACAGGTTTTGCAATGCTTGCCTCCAATTCAGTTCAAGAAGTTATGGACCTTGCACTTGTTGCTCATCTTTCCACACTAAAAGCAAGAGTGCCTTTTGTTCATTTCTTTGATGGATTCAGAACATCACATGAAATCAGCAAGATTGACGGAATAGAATATGATGAAATAAAATCCCTTGTTGATATGGAAGATGTAAAGAGATTCAAGAAATTGGCTTTGAACCCTGAACATCCTATTCAACGTGGTACAGCTCAAAACCCTGATATATATTTCCAAAACAGAGAAGCTGCTAACACATATTACAATGCAGTACCTGAAATCGTTCAACAAGAAATGGATAAGGTGGCTAAATTAACAGGCAGATCTTATCATCTGTTTGATTATGTAGGTGCACCTGATGCCGAATCAGTAATAGTTATAATGGGCAGCGGCGCAGAAGCTGTTGAAGAAACCGTTGAATATCTGAATGCACGCGGCAAGAAAGTGGGCGTTGTAAAGGTAAGACTATATAGACCTTTTGCAACTAAGGCTTTTGTAGATGCTTTGCCTAAGACAGTTAAGAGAATAGCTGTTTTGGATAGAACAAAAGAGCCTGGTGCAATTGGCGAACCTTTATATCAAGACGTTTTGGCTGCTTTGGCAGAACATGATATCAATGATAAGCTTGTAATCGGCGGAAGATATGGTATGGGATCAAAAGAATTCAATCCTACTCATGTTAACGCAATATACAAGAATCTTGAAAGCGCTAATCCCAAAAATCACTTTACAGTAGGTATTGTAGATGATGTAACCCATACATCTTTAGATATCAGTGAATTTATAAATGCAAGCCCTGAAGGTACTATTAGATGCAAGTTCTATGGACTTGGTTCAGACGGTACTGTAGGTGCTAACAAAAACAGCATTAAGATTATAGGCGATCATACTGATATGTATGCTCAAGGATATTTTGTTTACGATTCTAAGAAGTCCGGCGGTATAACCATATCTCACTTAAGATTTGGTAA